>JAKADE010000017.1 GCA_021820785.1 Pseudomonadota bacterium | reverse complement strand
GGTAGGCGCCCAGGCGGTAGCGGTTGCGCGCGCCATTCAGACGGTAATCGAGGAAGAAGATCCGACGCCCGGTGGGCTCGACGCGCACCAGGAAGCCTCTCAGCTCCCCGTCGCGCACCTCATAGGGCTTACCAGCCGGATCGGCCTTTAGCGCCTCTACGGCGCGCTTGGTGAGTTTGACGGCCATTCGCGACGCCCCCGTCATTGCCCAAGTCCACCGCAAGTCCAGGGCGCGTGACAGCCAATGACAAGCGGTCCATCAGAATGGGCACGTGCAAAATGCGCAGAAAGTGCAGTAGAATCTATGCACGGCCTGTCATTCCGTGCCAAATCTTACCATAGGCTGCGACGAGATGAAACGCACTCATAATGCCGGGGTCGAGGGTTCGAGTCCCTCCCTTTCCACCAGTATTTTCAGTGAGTTACACCGGTGCCCTGCGCCAATTCAGGCGCGATCGGCCGGTTCCAAGTCCACAGCAAGTCCACGCGGACCGATTTCGCGGTTTGAGACCCTCTCCAGCGCGCAAGCGCCCGTCCTTCCCTTCGCAACACTGAAGGCATACCGCCGATCCGGCGGGGCAGTGGTCACCATCGAGCGCGACGGGCGCCCAAAGCATCGCTTCCGGATCTCCCTGTGCCGCTACCGCGCGCTGCGTGAGTGGACGTGGCGCCGGCCATCCCTGCGCACCTCGGGCGCATGGCTGCGCAGCAGCATGACGGTTTACCTGTGGAAGGCGCCCAGGTGAGCGCCACATGCCTCGCATACGCGCGCGCGCGAAGGCGGGTGCAGCGGAGCCTGCGCCTTCCTGGTCGCCCCTACGGTATTCCGGGCAGATCAGCGCGGTTCAGGGTGTGCAACGGTTCAAGGGGCATTCGGCGCTCAACTGAGCCCACGGTGCCAGAGGGTGCAGCGCATGGCTGAGATCCACCGGCCCAGCGAACACCAGGCCGCGCGGGCGATCCACCAGGCGCTTGAGATCCTCGCTCGTGCGTCGGCCGACTGGCGCGGCAACGGCGCGGCCGACACCGGACCGCTGCACTGGCCCATCGCCGCCACTCTCGCCCGGCAGCGGCTCGCCCATGCGCTCGAGGCGCTCGAGCAGCGTCGCATCGTGCAGCTACGCACGCCTCTGACGGATTGGCTGTGCGGCCACTGTGGCGGGACGGGCTTCGAGGCCGACGAGCCATGCGAGGCCTGCGGCGCCGCGGGCAACGATACGGGCATAGACACGGCCGATGCGCGCGCCGGCATGGCCTGGTGGAACTCGCTGACCCCCACCCGGCGCCGTGAGTGGCTCGAGGCAGCGCAGTCGGGAAGGCCCGCCGATGCGTGGAACGCCTTCAAGGCCCAGGGGACGTGACGATGGTCGAACTCGCCCTCGACATCCTGGCGTTCTGCATCGTGGCTGCCGCTGCAATCGCCGCTGCCGCCATTCTCGGCGCCATGTGCTCTGCATTCGGCCAGTGGCTCGACGCGGCACCACACCGGCGCCAGCACTTCCGGCGGCCGACCTGGTCGACGCTCGCGCTCACATTCGGCGCGCTCTGGTGGACGACCTCCCGCGCGACCTTCCTTGCGGCCGTTGTGTGGGCAGCGCTCATCGGGGTTGCGGTCGGCATTCTGCGCATCAAGGACCGCTGGCCGGCCGTCGGTGTCGCCCTCGTGTGGCTCACCTGGTGGGGGCTGCTGCTCGGCCTCATCGCCACGGTGCTGCGCGAGAAAGGATGGTTGCCGTGAATCCGTTCCGCTACTTCCTGCACGCGCTCGCATTCTCAGCACTGCGCGGTGGGCGCCTGCGCGGCAGATACATCGCCGTGCTCGCTGGCCGCGCGGTCGGCGGCTTCATCGCGTCCCTGATCATCCGGAGGCCGTGACGCGGGATCGTCAGCGGCGCGGGTACCTCGGCGCATCTGGCTGGGCGAGCTGCGCGGCAATCCGATCGAACTTCGCCGCGAGCACCTGCATCCGGTGGGCGCTCTCGCGGAAAAGCACGCATATCGAGCCGTACTGCGGATCCGCCGCGGCCTGCTCCTTTCGATGCGCTTCGGCGCGCAACGCGGTCGCAGCGTAGAGCAGCTCTTGGGCCGCGAGGTCGGCACGAGGATCTGGCATGCGCTCGACTGTAACGCGGGCGATCCGCTCACCAGCAAGCGCCCAATATCGTCCCTGGATGGCGAGCACAGACGAAAACCCCGGCGCAAGGCCGGGGCTTCGTGTGACTGTCGAGGCGAGCGGCTACCCCTGGCACGCCCTTGAGACCACGTCCGACAGCACCGCGTAGAACCCAGCGAGCGCCTCGGGACCGGCCGCCAGCGCCTTGGCGGCATACTCGGCCACGATGTTGCGGAACGGGCGACCCTCGCGCACCCAGTCCTCGAGCTGACAATACTCGGCCGCGTTCGTGCCGTGCTCATCCATGTCCACGCACTCGAGCTCCTCGAGCATGTCCCGGGCGATCCGCTCGCCCGTCGGGTCGATTGCGTGCACGCCCGGCCAAGTGGCCGCCGGGTCCGCGGCCGGGTGCCGCACGATCGGGGCGCTCACGCCTCACCCTCCTTCTGCTGCGCCGAGTACGCCGCATCGTCGGCGACGCTGACCGCGTGCTCGATCATGTCGGCCATGCTCCCGAGCAGGAACAGCAGCTCGGGCACCGTATGCGGCGACTGCAGCGCGCCAGTGTGCGGCACCTCTGCCCTCTCGTCGCGCTCGGCCGCAACCAGGACGCCGACTCCCTCGCAGGTGACGGCCATCTGATGCGCCAAGCGGCCGGCCACTTCGGACAAGCCGGCCAGCTCCTTCAGGTCAGCCGGGGGGAGCAGTACCCGGGCGCGATTGTATAGATCGGTGAGCGCGGACCCGAGGGTCAGCGGGGAATTGATATAGATCGCCTTGGTGGGCGCGGAATTGACGGGGGTGTCCATGGTCAGGCCTCGTTCGTTCGTTGCGGTGAGCCGCTCGGCGCCCACGAGCTGCTCGAGGTTCCGCAGGACGCACTCTGCGTCGTCCTCGTCCGGCTGCAGCAGCGAGACCGACCCCTCCAGGTCCGTCAGGCAGCTCTGCACTTTCTGGCGCACCTCCGCGAGGTAATTCCGATTGTCGATGGGGCCGGTATCGTCCTCGGGAAGCTCATCGCGCAGCGTCTCGAGGTCGCTCTGCAGCTGCTCGGCCTGCTCACGCAGACGAGCAATTCGCGCAAGCAGCGCGCGGGCGGTCTCGACGGTGATCTGCTGGCTCGGGACGCGGTGTGTGGTGCGCGATCGCGTGGATTTGGTCTTGCTCATGGGAACTCCGATTTGTGGTGCGTTAGAAGCGCCCGGCACCGGAGCGGCTGTGAGGCGCCGCGGGCACCAAGGCTGATGCGAGCCCAAGAGCGGCTCAGATCTGCTGAATGGATGCGGTTGATTCGCTCAAAACGATGAGGGCATTACGCCCCGGATCGTGTCGCAGCGTGAGGCCCGAAGATGCGAGCGCGTTCGCAAGCTGCAGCACTCGCACGCGGGGGTCGACGAGAATCACGACCGGCGCGGCCGGCCGGGACGCGGCGGCGAGGGGCCGTGCAACGCGGCAGCGGCTCACTGTGAGATCTCCGCCAGGTTCTCGCTCCGCACCGCGGCGACCTCGGCGAGATACGTGAGGAGCAGCTCGCGCACCGTCCGGCCGATCTCTGCATCAGACACGTCGGCGTCGACCGCGAGCTTGAGAAGGCCATCGTAGCCATCGGACTCGGGGAGGGCCTCGACGAGCGCGGCCCGGTAGGTCGCCTGACGCGAGAGGCGCTCGGCGATCCGCAGCTGGCGAGAGCGCGGCAGATCCTCGAACGCCGGCGGCTCGAGCGCTTCCGGGTACTCGGGCGGATCGAGGGGGCGATCGCGCAGCGTAAGCGCGGCGTGGGTGCGCACCAGGTTGGCGGCGAAGTCGAAAAGGGAAACCCCGGCAGTGTCCCGGCCGAGAGCGGGTATAGTTGCGGCAGCCATTGTCGAACCTCACATGTTCGGTGGTGGTCAGGCCCTCGGCGGTGTTACCAGCACTGTCGGGGGCCGCTTGCTCTCTACACCTGGAAAGAATACTCTACTAGCAGATGATTGCAAGGGGTATTAGACATGGCGAGCAAGAAAAAGGCGAAGCCGAAGGGCAATGCCAAGGGCCACCAGGTGCAGGTGATGGGTTATTACCCGCGCGAGCTCGCGGCGCAGCTGACCACGCTCAGTGAGTCGACCCGCATCCCGAAAGCGGCACTGCTGCGCGAGGCGCTCGAGGATCTGCTGAAGAAGCACAGACGCTCGGTCACGGTGACTCCGCATTCCAACGGAGGCTGACCATGGGGGATGTGATCTATTTTCCCCCGCGTGGACCGTCGCTGGATCCTGAATTTGAGAAGCTCATGGCCCAGGCGCGGGCCGCGCAGGATCGCGAGGCTCAGCGTCGAGTACGGGTGTACGCAACAAAACCTATCACGGCTCAGTTGCTACATGTCCTCGCGCTCTACCCGATGTTTCGACTGACGCACGCGAAGAAGGCGCGCCAGTGCTTCTGGTGCAGGGCGCGCATCCAACCCGGGGAACTTCACTTCGTGGAAGATGGCGCCTACATCTGCCAATCTGGGACGTGCATGCATCGGCCGATGGCGAAGTAGGCACCTCCGGCCGAAGTCCTTCCCCTCGCGGCCGAACGCAGCCGCCGCACCCGAAATTTGCCTGCCTCGACTCCCGGGGATACTCTGGCCGCACGGCACAAAGAAGGCCGAGTTCGGGAGGGTTTGCCATGCGCTCTCTGCCGTTCATCATCTCAGCTGCGCTGCTCACGGGGTGCGCGGCGCTTGCCCCGTCACCCCCCAAACCGAGTATCTGGCAAATCGAAAGCGAGTGCGCCAGCGCGCAGCCGCTCGCTACCGTGGAAAGCTGCACACGCTCGGGCCTCGACGAGAATTACGGGTACGCCTGGCAGGAGAGCCCCCAAGCGGTTCAGTTTCTGGATTTCATTGGCGCAATTGCCGCGCGCGTGGACGCTGGCACGCTGGCTGAGTCGGACGGGGGGCTCGCGATCTCTACCTATGCGGTGCAGATGAATGCAGCCATTCATTCCGAGGAGGTGGCTTCACAACAGGAACAGCAGCGGCAGTTTCAACGGGAATTGGCCGCGATGGCGCAGGACTCGCCGGGCTCCCAAGGCGTGGCGGCCATGGGGCGCGCGCTGGAGGGCCAGTCCCCACCCGACACCTCGGTCGCTCCTACCTCAGGGCCTGAGGTGTACATGACGCGGGACCTGGGCGTGCACGGGCTCTTTCATCTGTGCCGCTACAGCGATGGCCGCGTGTACTCGTTCAACGCCACGCAGCTCTGTCCGCTCGATTTCTCAACACCTTCGCTCCCGTCCGGCGCAGTGGGCATGAAGATCGGTGAGTACCAGGATGGCATGACGAAGGTGTGTCTCTACGACGTGCTGGGCAACCGCGAGGCAATCCGCATTTCCGCCGCCGCCTTGTGCCCGCTCAGTCATACCTTCTAGGGATCGGCGCGCATCTCGACGATCACTGCTCGGCCGTCCACACCGGCAGTTTGAGGCCGAGTCCCTGCAGCCGGCCACGGAAGTAACTCAGCACCATCCGTCGTTCGTCATAGACGGATTGCCGGCGCCGCATCCCGAGCAGCTGCGCGATCTCCGTCACGGTCGCGCCTGAGCGGTACCAGGCGACCACGAAACGCTGCTCGGGAGGGTCGGCAGTCCGCAGCGCCTCGTCCACCAGGTCGGCTTCACGATCGCTGAGCGCCGGTGCGCGCGATGCGGCGCGTGAACCCGTCATGCACACACGGGCGAGCTGCGGCAGGAGTGCGCCGCTGCCCGGGGTCGATGCCCACCGCTGGAAGGTTCGGTCAGTGCTGCGCAATCGAGGATCGATCGCGCCCGGTCGCTCGAGGGCGTGCAACTGCTCCGGCGTCAGCCGCGGTACGTCGACCGAGGCAACGCGCGAATCCGGCCGGTCCACCGAAGTGGCACGCCTGGCAATGGGCCGCGGAGGGCCCGCCATGACGAATGGCCGTGGCTTGCGTGGCACTGAGAGCGCCCAGGATCAGCGAGGCATCGAGACGATGCCGGAGAGCACCTGTGGGACGCCTCCGGCCGAACTCGGCGGCAGGATCGTCACGTGGCGCCCTGGCGCGCGCCTCACGTGCAGCGCTCCGCCGGGCGCGCGCACTGCGCCGCGGCGTGCGCCGGCGAGCAGTCGGTGCACGTGACCCGTAAGGTGGGCGTGGGCGTGCTCGGGAATCCGTTGAGACAGCACGGGCGGCCGTCCTGAATTGACCTCCTGCGCCCACCGGGCGGGATCCACCGTCCCGAGGAATGCCTGCACCGCGCTCGAGGGTGCGACCGCAGGCGACTGACCCGTCAGCGGTGACAGTCCACGCTCGAGCCATGCCGTGATCGCGCTCGGCTGCGCGATGAGCCCTGTAGAGGCCGTAGGGCGCGGCAGCGCTGCCAATGGACCTGCCGTTGCCGGGAGGGCAGTGCGGCCAGCCATGCGCGCTATGGAGAGTCGGACAGGTATCGGGAGCTTGCCCTGGCGCAGCAGTTGCGCGGCGCGCTGAGGGTCGAGCATGGCGTCCGAGAGCTGCGCATTCACCCGGCTGTCGATCCACTTGCTCGCGGGCGCCAGGAACTTGCTGAGGAACGGGACGTGCGGCACCAGGCCGCTCGCAGTGCGCTGGCCCGTCATGAAATTCTGGAACGTGTCGCTGCCCGGTGTCCTCACGGTCGGGTTGCCGACGGCGCCGGCGCGCTGCAGATCCTCGCGCACCGCCTCGAGCCGCTGCGTCTGGTCAGGCGTCAGCCTCGGACTGAAGGGACCATCCGCGCGTTCGAGCGTGGAGCGCAGCTGGCGGGCGAACTGCGGGCTGCTCAAGAACGGCTCGCCGGTGGCCGTATCGAGACCATTCGAGGTGCGCTGCTGCAGGTTCTGGATGGCCTGCATCTGATCGATGGGCTCGGACAGTTCGCTGTAGCGGCTGAGGTAGCCTTTGTACCCCGGTGCTGCGGATTGGATCGCATCGTCGAGCGAGCTGATCACCTTGCCGAGCTGCCCGCGGGCCTGCGCGAGCATGGTGGCGTTTGGCGCGTCCCGGCCGCCTGGTTGCAACTGGTCGCGCTGCGCGAGCGCCAAGTCTTTGCGGACCTCGTAAAGCGTCTCGGGATCGTCGTGCGTGCCGATCAGGCCTTTCGCCCAATTGAGCGTCTTGGCGATGCTCTCGCGTGCGCCCGCCGGCGAGGCGAGCAGCTGATCGATGACATCGTGCACCTGCTTGATCGGTGCGCGGCCGGGCAATGGCTGGGCCGGCTGCGCGCCCGTGGGCTGCACTGCCGGGTTCTGATCGCCCATCTGCTGCTCGAGCTCGGCGAACCGACGCGTGTTTCCGAGACTGTAGACGGGGTTGCCGCGCAGCTCGCTGTCGATCGCGTCCAGCAGCACGTTGGGGCTGTAGCCGAGTTCATCGCTCACCGGATAGCCGGCCTGGTGCAGCGCTTCGGCCGCCTGGTCGAAACTCATGCCGCCCTTGCGGAACGCGCGCTTGATTCCGACCATCGCGTCCGACGTGCCGAACTGCGAAGGATCGAGCCCCTGCGCCTGCGCTTCGGTACTGTCGATCCCGCGCGGATGCTTGGCGAGCCACTGCAGGATCGAGTCTTGCGAGGCATCGCTCGTCGCGTAGTTCCGGGGCGCGATCGCAACGGGCCCTCCGTCCTCGGTGGGCGCCGGGTTCGCCGCTCGCAGATTGCGCGCCGCGGCGAAGGCATCCTCGCGCATCGGTGCGGTCTCGCTGTCGCGAAAGGCCTCGGCCGCTGCGATATCGGCAGGCGTTCCACCGAGTGCGGCGAGCTCGGCCTGGCGCGCCGCATTCTGCTGGCTGATGCGCTCGCCGAAGGCGCCGGGGTTGCGTGCGCGGATGCCTTTCTCGAGCGCCAGCAGCCCCGTGTCACCGGATGCCTCGCCACTGGTGCGCATCGAGCCCGGCACGATGGTGCGCGCGTTCTCGAGGTTCGTTGCGGCCTGTGCCGGATCCGTTGCTTCGCGGACCAGCGTGTTCGCTGCGAGCTGCGTCTGGCCCGCCCGGGTGAAGGGTCGCGCCAGGGCCCGCACTGTCGGGATGGTTCCCTCGAGCGCGGCGGGCGCGAGTCCGCCGGCGAGTCCGGCAATGAACTGCCCGGTCGGTCCTGCGCCGCCTTCGCGCGCCAGGTCGGCGCTGGTGCCGCCTGTTGCGCCCGAGAGCATCGCGCGCACTGTGTTTGCGATTCCGCCGATTCCGAGCGCAGCGCCGCCCGTGAGCGCACCCGTTGCGCCCTTGATGGCACTCGCTGCGAGTTGCTGCTCAGGGGTCTTCGGGACTGGCGCACCGAGAAAGGTCAGCGCTCGGGACAACTGCCCGCTGAAAGTGGGCTGCGGCGCGAGGTGCGTGCCGAGGACCCGATTGCTGAGGCTGCGCATGCCATTCTGCAGCGCGATTCCGAGGTCGTGCGGTGCGGCGAATGTGTCGAGTACTCCTTCGCCAACGTCCCGGCCAGCGAGCGCGAGGTCGTTGAGCAAGCCGCCGCCAGTCGGGGCTGCCGCGGCGCTCGAGGCATGGGCGCCCATCGCTCCGAGGATCTCAGCCGGGTTTGCGCCTGCAGGCCCCTGGACGCGATAAACCGCGCCACCTGGCCCGCTCACTTCGTAGGTTGCGAGTCCTGCCATCGCGTTACCTCAGCGGATGCGGGTGACTTTGAACTGCCCGAGTTGTGTCGACTGCCCGACGTTGAGCGGCTTCGGCGCGGGACCAGCGCCAGCATTCCCAGCCGCGGTGAGCTTCTGCTGCGCGAGCCTCGAGACCAGGTCGTTGAAGTCGTCCAGCCCGGTCGCCCGCTTGTACTGGCGTCGCAGCCCGTTCAGCTGGCCGCCCATCAGCCCTTCGTAATGGCTGATCACTCCGGCGATCTGCTTGGGCGAGTTCGCCGCATTGAAGGCGTCTTTGATCGCGTCGCGGTCGCTCTCTGCGCCACCGCTGCCGATGACTGCCTTGGCTACCTCGTCGCCGACGATCTCCTTCATCGCATTGAACGTCGTGATGCTCGCGTTGCCGGTGTGTCGGGCGTACGTGTTCACGATGGCATTGATGGCCGGGACGTCGTGCTGCGCGAGCGCGTGTGCCGCCTCGGCGAGCTGGTCGAGGTGATTGGTGGCCACCGACAGCGAGCGAACCATGTTCCCTTGCTTGCCGGTGGCAAACGCGACACGCGCCGTCTGCTTGGTCTGGTACGTCGTGGCGTCGTAGTTCGGATTGAGATCCCTCACCTTGGCCATGATCTCCGCGCCGATCGGCGTGCGCAGTGCGTAGCCGTTGAGCGGCGCCATCTGGTACTTGGCGATCATGCTGGCCGTCTGGTCGATCGACTGCGGCGGGGCGTACAGCTCGCTCTCGTACGGGGTCTGCCCCGCTGCCTGCGATGCGGCCACATAGCGCACGTTGCCCTTGGGGTCGACGATAGCCTTGAGCGCCTCCTCGGGTTTGACCTGGGTGAGCTGCCCCGTGATCGGATTGCGCTGGAAGATCGATCCCAGCGGTCCTTGCGTCGTCCCTACTTCCACTGGAGGGGCGACGGTGGACTCGCCGAGCGCGCCGGCGATGCGGTTGCGCAGGAAGCTGAAGGCCGTGCGGACGTTCGGATCGGTGAATCCCTTGACGGGGTCGTACCCGAGCGTCGGTGCGAGTTGGTGCCACTCGGCCATCAGCGCGGGGCTCGCCTGAACGTACTGAGTCGGGTTCTGTGCCTTGTCGAGCGTGTCGAGCTGAGCGAGCACCGGTCCGTACTGCTGCTGCGCGAGCTTCACCTGCTCGGCGTGCACTTGAGTTGCCGTCGTGAGTGGATTGCCGCCCGAGAGCAGCGCTCCGAGCTGGTAGAAATTCGGTGCCATCCCGCCGATGCGGATGGAGCCCACCTGCCCAGGAGTCGGAACCGCGAACCGGCTGAGATTGGGCGCCTGTGGCGCCGGCGCGGGAGATCCTGCGAGTGGGCTGCTTGGGCTGGCGCCCATCGGAATGCGTGGTGCACCGGCGGCATGCGCTCGAGCGACGAGGAGCGGCATCGGCGCCAACGGTGTCGACGGACTTGCGGCGGGTGCGTTGGCGTTTGGTGCCAGCGGACTTGCCGCAGGTGAACCCGGCGAATTCGGCTGCGGCGCACCACTCGAGGGAAGGCCTGGAGCGGCCGCACCGGGCGACGGTGCGGCGGGTGTGGCAGCTCCGCTCGCGCCGTTCATGGCAGCGCCGAGGTATGCCTGCATGAAGGGCAGCATCATCGCCTTTTGCGCGAGACCGATCTGCTGGCCGCCCATCGACTGGCGCATGGCCGCTCGTCGGAGCGCTTCATCCTGATTCACTTGCAGCGCCCGGCCGAAGGCCGCGGCGCCCTGCGAGCCCGGACTGTCCTGCAGCATCGCCGAGAGCAACCCGTTGACGCCTCCATCCTGCGCGAACGATGTGTCGAGCGCCGAAGGTGATCCACCCGTCAGCCAGGGCTGCAGAGCGCCCAGAAGTCCTTGCGTGAATCCTGCCGCGCCCGAGCCGGCCGGTGCGGTATTCGCCATCAGTTTCGAGCCTCACTTGCGGTGGGTGCCACGGCGAGCGCCGCCTGTAGCTGCTGAGCGTCTGCCTGCGGGCCCAGTTGCGCCATGAGTCGATTGAACACCCCGAGCACCTCCCGCAGCGGTTGCGCGCCGATGCAGCCGAGAATTACGCACCATTCCGGGTACGTGAGCGTCACAGTGAGATTGGGCTCGGGAAGGCCTGCGGGTTGCTGCTGCTCCGCCTCACCAGTCACGCCGCGTGCTCCTGCGGTCGCACCAGGCGCTCGAGCTGCTCGGCCGGGATGCGTTGACGCGAACCGATGCGCACCGGCTTCAACTCGCCGCTCGCGATGAGCCGGTAGACGGTACGCCGGTCGACCGCGAGCAGTTCGGCCGCTTCGTTGATCGGATGCACCAAACGGTGCGGTGTCGAGCTTGTTTGCGTGTCCACGTGCGACATGGTGGGAATCTCCGGGTGACGATTCAATCGTTTCGGTGGCATTCAGTGGCATCACGTGTGTTGCCACGCCCACGGAGCTGCGCGAGGTGCATCGCGATCGTGCGGCGGGCTGGCAGCGGGACGAAATTCCGCGTCTCCAGCGCTCGGGCAACCTCCTTGGCCGTGAGTGCGTCGGGGTGCTCGGCAGTGACCAGGATCTCCGCGATCGCGGCAGTGAGGCGCTCAGCCTTGGCCTGCCTCGTGGCGTTTCGCGCCTGCAGCGATTCCGGAGCAGCCGGTGCAGACCCCTGCACGGGCACATCGCCGGCGAGCCGCGCTTCGAGGGCCTCGATGCGCTCGGCATGTTCGGCAGCCTGGCGCCGGGCATCCGCGAGCTCGCGCTCGAGGGTTTGCAGGCGCAGCGCTTCGGTGATCGACATGCTCACCAGCTCATCCCCTCGCGCACGCGCGTGTGGCCTGTGTCCGGAAAGTCCCGCAACGTGCTCGGCTCACCCCCTTGTTGAGCACACGGCATCCGGTCGCGCAGCGCGCCGGCATCCTCACGTGCGCGCGCGTAGGGTGGGTGCAGAAATTCATCGCCGACCCTCCTCGACGTGTGGCAGTCGTGTCACGAACCGATCGAGCCACCGGTCGATTTCCTCGACGAGGCCGCGGGCCGCGTCCGGGTCGTGGCATGCGATCGCTATACCGGCGGCATCGTGAGTTGCGCAGAAGGCCGCCAGATCCCGCAGCATCCCGAGAGCACGCGATTCGGTTGCGGGGTCTGCCGGGCGCACATCCGGCTCGGGTGCTGCCGGTCTGCTCGAGGTGCCCATCGCCGCGAGGGCCGTCACCGTCGGGGGCTGCGGACTTTCAACGGCCGCAGTGAATGCCGGCTCAGGGACGCTTGCGACCCGAAGCGCGGTCTTGCGCTGGTGATCCGAGAGGCCGGCATTGCGCGCCGCCTGGGTGCGGGTCTGACCAATGGGCGGGCGACCACCCGTTGGTCCGCCACGGTCGCCTCCGCGTTGGTCCGGGACCAGCTTGAGCAGCTCGCCCATTCGCCTCTGCGCCCGCGCCTGAATGCGCAGCGCGAGGTTGTGCAAGGTGTTGTCCTTAGCCTGGCGGGCGTAGCTGGCAAGGGCGGCCGCCTTATCGGACCAGTCCTTGCACTCGTCGACGCGGGAGCATTCGGCGAGCGCCCTCTGGGCGGTTTCGTAGCTCACCGGCAGGCGGGCGTCGGCGGCGGCCGGTACGTTCTGGATCGCTTCAGACATGGTTGTGCACCTCGCCGCGCTTGCGGCTCATGAGTACGTCGTTGAAGTCTTTGCGAGCCGTGGGCGTTCGCAGTTCGACGTGGACGCGGCCCTGTAGCCGTTCCATGAGATGCGCCGCCGCGAGCAAGCCCGGCTCGTCGCGGTCGGCGTAGATCCGAAGTGTCTGCACCTGCTCGGGCGGCTCAAACTTCGCGAGCAGCGATGTATTCAGCGCGGCCCAGACCGGTATGCCATCGAGCATGGCAGCCGAGAGTGCGGTCTCAACGCCTTCAGCGATGCCGAGCGACGCGCCGAGAGGTGACAGGCGCACCGCGCAACCCTCCCGGCCAGCGAGTCCCGAGAGGATCTTGCGGGGCTCATGACCCTCGAGCTTGCGGCCGGCCTGCAGATAGGTGACATGCGCAGTCACCAATACGCCGGCATGGTCGCGCACCTCGGCGACGAGCGCCGGGAACTTGCCGACGCGCTGCCCCTGGTCGAAATAGTCGACGCTCACGTGCGCGCGCAGGGTGCAGTCTGCGGGCAGCGGCCAAAGCCCGCGACTCTCGAGGTAGTCGACGGCATCCGGACAATCGGCTACGGCACACGTTGAGCGCGTGAGCGTGCGAACGCGGTTAGGAGGGCTGGCAGGCGGAGGCTCGGAATCACTCGCCGCTCGTGGCGCAATAGGTGCCGTTTGGCGGGGTGTCGGTTCGTCTCGTCCATCGAGGCCGGCGGCGCGCATGACTTGTCGACGCGCCTCGGGGAAATTCCAACCGTGCACTCGCTGCAGGAGCGCGAAACCATCCCCGGCACCACAGCCGCGGCAGATGAAATCTCCGCGCAGCTTGCGGTTGTCGAACGTGAAGCGGTCGCGGCCGCCGCAGGCGGGGCACGGGCCAGCCTTCTTCAGGCGCAGCGATTCCTCGGGGATGCCGAGCTGCGCGAGGATGGCCGGCCACGATGAGCCGATCTGGGCGTGAATGTCAGCGGCGCGCAGCATCACGCGACCCTCGAGCGCGAACGGGCGAACTTGATCCGCCGGTGGGTGAGCCAGCCAGCCACCGCGGCGCTTGGCGTCTCGGGCTGCATCGACCAGTACCGGCCCGGAATCTGCTGCTCGGGCAGTCCGAAGCGCTCCCGCATGGCGTGCCACGCAGCAGCTCGGCACTTGTTCGGCGTCGCCTGCCACTTGGCCGGGTTGCGCCGTGCGGTATCGCCAAGGGCCTCGCGGAAGAATTGCTCGGCCTCAGGCGAGTGCGCGGTGGGTTGCTGGCCCTGCGCTTCGACGTCTAGCTCCGTAAGCATGGCGCCCTGGACCTTCACGGCCTTGGCGGTCGGCGCCGGCGCCCATCCGCAGAGCTTGCATCCGCTGCCGTCCTCGCTCACGAGCCATGTGTGATGGCATTCGGGACAGGTGCGCGGCTGCTCAACGGTGCGCGTGCGCGTGCGCTTCTCGGCCTCCCGGTTCACGTTGCGCGCATCATCGAGGTTCCAACCGAAGTCCGAGGTTGGCAGCCCCAAGTTCTCGACCACGCGCCCGTGATCGATCAGCAGGAAGTGATCCTTGCCCGGTGCAGGGCGCATGCCGCGGCCGACCATCTGCAGGTACATCGGCAGGCTTCGCGTGGGCCGTGCGAGCACGATGCACTCGACCTCCGGAACGTCGACCCCGTAGGCCATCAGGAAGCAGTTGATGAGCACCCGCGTCTGCCCGGTCTCGAGGCGCTCGATGGCTTCCTCGCGCGTTGGCTCGTCATCCTGGTCGGTGAGGATCTCCGCGGCGATTCCGGCGCGCCCGAAGCCCTCGACGAGCGCCGCGCCGTGGGCTTTGTTGCAGGCGAACACGATCGAGCGCTTGCCGCCGGCGATGGCGAGCCAGTTCTGCACGACATCGCCGATGAGCTTCGGCCTCGAGAGAAGTTGCCCAACGGCGCCCTCGGCATAGTCGCCGGCCGCGTCCTTCGGGAGTGCCTTGAGTTCGGCCTTCGAGAGCACAGGCACGTTGAAAATCCGAGGTCGCACGAGACTGCCTGCGCGGATCAGCTCGAGGATCGATGGACCGAGAATCAGCCGATCGAACGTCATCGAGAGGGACTTGCCAGATTTGCGTGCAGGCGTCGCCGTGAACCCGAGGAGCAGCGCGTCCGGGTAGTGCTGGAAGATGGCGAGTCGCGACTCGGCCGCCGCAAGGTGCGCCTCGTCGAAGATCACAACATCCGCAGCCGGTAGCGGCATCACACCGTCGGCGATGCATCGGCGGTAGAGCGTGTCGGCGCTTGCGACCTGCACGAATTGGAATGCGTCGAACATCCCGCGCAGCTCCGCGGCGATGATCCCGTGCCCGACCCCGAAGGCCTCAAGCCGCTCGTGGATCTGGCGCACGAGGCGCGTCCGTGTGGCGAGGATCAGCACGCGAAGGTCAGCGGCCTGCGCGCAGTACGTGACGGCCGCGATCTCGTGCGTTTTGCCTCCACCGGTTGCGAGCTGGCGCAGGATGCGACGGTCACCGGCATGCAGGACCTGGGAGATTGCTGCCAATCCCTCGCGTTGGTATGGCCTCAGCGCGTCACAGGCAGCGGGCAGCGAATCGAGGAAGCCGGCGAAGGGGAGAGGGCTCACGGCTTCACCCTCCCTGCGGTATTCCCTACTGCCTTACTCCGAATCAGCTCAGTGCCCCCGTTCGCAAGCCTCTTACTCCGTGCCGGTGGTGGTGGCGGTGGTGGTGGTGGCGAGTCGCTCAAGAGCGAGTCGCTCAAGAGCGATACGCTCAATGGTCGCTGAGCGACTCGCTCACCGACTCGCTGAGCGACCGCCTCCGGGTCCGCTGATCCCTCTCCCCAGCGCTTCGCATTGGTGCTTGCCGCTCCCTTGCGCCGGTTGAGGTACTCGCGCACCGCTTCCTGCCGATGGTGCTCGAGGCGCTCATTGCGCCTGCCCCCCTCGACACGCGGGAATTTCAGCTTGACCAGGCGCCACGCGATGCGCCATTCGGCGGGAGTAGCCCCGGCGATTCCGCGCAGCACCGTCTCGTCATCGGGCAAGAGCCCAGGCTCTAGACCCCCGGCGTCCCATTGAGCGTCGAGCAGCTCGCGGTAGACGGCGCGGGCGGCCAATGGCCATCCACGCGTTGCGCTCGCGAAGTCGCGCGGATACCAGGGCATGCGGGGAAACTGCGGAGGAGTGCTCATCCCGCACCTCGAGGTCGGCGCCCGAGCGGCCAGCGGCCGGCGGTGTGCCAAGGCAAGCGCGCCAGATCAGGCTGCCCGCGGTCGCAAACAACGCACGGAGGCGCGGTGCGTGTGTCGTGTCGAGTGTCGGTGTGTCGGCAGTCCTTGCACACGCCACAGGCGCGGCAGACTGCTTCGGAGGCACCGCACCCGAGACAGCTCGCTGGAGGGTCGATGGATTGCGGCGCACGCTCGCCGCGTGTGAGAATCGGCATGCGAGATCCCCACGCCGGCCGGGAAAGTAGTGCCTCCCGCGTCCGGCGTTTTCGTTGGTGGAGGTTAGGCAGCGACCCGCGCTGCAGGCGCCTGCGCAGCGAGGCTATCGAGCCACGCGTCGAGGTCCTCTTTCAGGTAGATCGCCGACCCACCGTCGGTCTTGAGATAGCGCGGGCCCGGGTCGCCCGGATCATCTGCACCGCGGAGCCGCTTCTTCCGAAGCCAGGAAGCCGAGCGGCCAATGTATGTCGCCGCCTCAGTGGTCGCATAGCCACGCTTTGTGGTGGCGTCGTGGGCCGTCATATCGCATCACTCCCGGTAGCGCCTCGTCGCCATTGACAAGGCCGTGCGGGAATGATGAGGCGCGACTTAAATTCGGCAGTTGGCGGAGTTACCGATTCGGAAGGCGCCAGGTCGACAGGCGCCCGCCGCGTGGACTCACAACTGCAAGCGCGGACTTCGCTCTCTCGAGCGTGCGCCTCGAGAAGCCTGCCGCGGTCCCGCGCCGAAAAACCTCTTGCGCGAGGAGCGGGCCGTCTGCGAGGGTCGCGCGCAGAAAATCTTCGGCACTCGCGGCTTTCCTTTGGGGCGGTGTGGGCTGGCGGGGAGTGGTGTGGCGCCGTTGGAACGCTTGGGCGCGCAGCTGCTCGAGCAGATGCGTGTCGTAGGCGCCCACGGCAGAGTACTCGGCGCGCACCTTGCGCACGTGATCGGCAGAAATCTTGTGGTCCGGTGTGCTGAACTCGGCCACGACAGTCACCACCGCGTCTGCGGGTTTCGTCCCCTGGCGCACACGCCAGTAGTACTCGAAGGCAATGTCAGCCTCTATTGGATTGTCTGGAACGGGACGGCCCCGTGGAGGCGGCGAAGGGTTCGCAATCTCGGCGCCTAATGCTTCAGCGAGCGCGGCATCCGAGAGGGCCTCGGCACGTGCAGCAGCGGCTTTCGCGCGCTCCTGGCGCTCCGCTTCTGCTGATCGAGCAGTCATCGCATTCACCGCAGCACCACGGTGAGCGAAGGGACCGAAGGCTCGCCCTGCGGTATCTACGTCGATGGCAAACCATTTGCCGTCGGGAGTCTGCACCAGCTGGTAGGCCACCGGCGAGTAACTCAGCCCGAAACCTTGTCCACCGCCTCCCGCAAATCGTCCGGCTGCAGGTGCGCGTACCGCTGAGTCATGATCGGCGAGCTGTGCCCGAGCAGCCGTTGCACTGCGTAGAGATCCGCACCTCCGCGCTTCACCCGGGAGGCGAAGCTGTGGCGCAGATCGTGGATCCGAAAATCCGTGATGGCAGCGGCTTTGAGCACCGCGCCCCACGATTTTTTGACTGTGGTCAGTCGGGCGCCGGCGTCCCCTGGAAACACGTAATCATCCGGGGCGCCTGTCATCGCGCCGAGGAGGCGGTGTGCCTCGAGATTCATCGGTATGACCCGCGTGCGGCCGGACTTCGCGCCTTCACCGCGAACCGTGATGAGCCGGTCAGTCAGATTCACATCGCTGTGGCGCAGCTGCGTCGCTTCGCCGAACCGCATGCCCGTATTGAGCAGCAGCAGCACGAGAGGCTCGAGGTGATCTGCGTAAGGCGCGGGATAGGGGGGGAGTTCCTCGCGCTCGCGCTCGGCCAGGTGCTCGTTGAACCGGGCTCGGCGTGCACGCATTTCGGCATCGCGCGCGCGCAGTGCGGCGCGTAGTCGCTGCTCCTCATTCGCAGTCAGGAAGCGGACGCGCCCAATGGGATCGGTCTTTAGCGGCTTGACCTTCGCGATGCCGCTGCGGTCGATGACGCCCCATTCGATCGCCTTCGAGAGCACGGCCTTCAGAGCGGCAATGTCCCGGTTGATCGTTGTGGGCACCTTGCCGTCTTTACGGGCATCGCGGCGCCAGGATTCGAGCTTCCAGGCGTCGATTGCGGAGAGCGGCTGAGTCAGCCAGCTCTTGGGAAACACCGAGCGGATGCGCGCCGCGTGCCGCACCTTGCGGTGGGTCTTCTCCCAAGCCTCATAGCGCTCGAGGAACGTCGCCAGGGTCGATTGCCGGGCGCGCTCAGCTTCGGCCCGCTCGGCCTTCTTGCGCCGCTGAAGATCGACACCCTTTGCGAGATCGCCCGCCGCGATCTTGGCCAGCTCACGGGCGCCGTCGACCGATACGCTGGGGTAGGCGCCCAGGCGGTAGCGGTTGCGCGCGCCATTCAGACGGTAATCGAGGAAGAAGATCCGACGCCCGGTGGGCTCGACGCGCACCAGGAAGCCTCTCAGCTCCCCGTCGCGCACCTCATAGGG
>JAKADE010000429.1 GCA_021820785.1 Pseudomonadota bacterium | reverse complement strand
GACCTGCCAGAGACCGCCGCTATAGCGGGCCGCAACGGCGTTGTCGGGTCCGCGCAGCGTCGCATCGGCGCAAATCCTGAAGTAGGCGCCGCGAACGAACGTCATCGATTCGGTGCTCAATTCCCAAAACGTGAGGGTGATCACTCAGCGCGCTCGAATGCGCGACACGGCCCGCGTGCCCGTGCTGAGTGTCCGTGCCGAGGGGCTGACGCGACGCAGCCTGCGAGCATCCCGGCGGTGCGGCGGGCGGGATTGGGCCGCAGTTGCACCGAGACCGGTGCCTCTGGTGTGCGGCCCCGGCGCTGTCCGGACCTGCGCTAAGCGGTAGGCGTGTGCTGTGCGGGGTGCGGCCTGTGCAGAACGTGTCGTGTGATCGGGCATGGTGTGGGAAGTTGGCGGGGCCGGAGTCAATTCGATCTCGACGGCGGCGCAGTGAGCGGGGAGTGGGGATGCACCTCGAGGACGACAGTCAGGTGCAGCTTGCCGAGCACAGCCAAGTCATCCGGCGGCAGCTCGATTCTGAACACTTCGCGGGCAAACAGGCTGATCAGCACTTCGGCGGCGCCGCCATCCTCGCTCAGCTGCTCGAGGAACGGCTGCGCACGACGGAGCTGGTTGAGCGTCTTCGACAGCACCGACTCCACCGACACTCCTTCGCCCGAGAGTTGAGGTTCGCGCATCAATCGCCCCATCCAGTAGCTGTCACGATGGGTCCCGCCGAGCGTCGCGCCAGTGGCATCGCGGCGCGGCTCGCCGGCCCGCCACGAGTGCTGTGGCTGGATGCCGAGCGCCGCGCTGATTGTCTGCGGATCGAGTGTCGGATGACGGATGCGCAGAGAGACGGTGAATTCGTACTCGCTCATGGGCGTGACCGCTCGGGGCAGATGGCCGGACATCTAGCGTGAGCCCGCCGGGGAACACGGACTCGCAGTGCACCGCATTCAACTGCTGCCGCTATTCTTCGGCGCGCAAGTGCGCTCCGGACCCGTCACGTTGGCCGCGAATGCACGCAGACATTCGCGCGAACAGATGATGACGGGTGCCTCCTGATCATCGAGTGAGCCTGCGTTGGGATGGCGGCTCAACCGAAAATGTTGATTCGGGCGCCGCCCGTCTTCGAAGCCGACGTCGCGTTCGCAGACGTCACAGGTCATCACCTGAATTTCTTCTGCGGGGCGGTACCGTCCCGTTTTGCGCCAAGCCATGGCACCGACCTCACTGCAATGTTGATCGGCGCCGCCCCGGCCGTTACAGCCAGGATGGCGCACGATGGACGGGATCTCAGTAGCGGCGCGGGCCACCGCTGCGGTTGCCGCCGCCCGAACGCTCGCGGTCCTGTGCTTCGTTGACTCGCAACGCTCGGCCGTCAAAGTCGGCGCCGTTGAGCGCCTGTATCGCACGGGCCGCATCGGCGTTGGGCATCTCGACGAAGGCGAAGCCGCGCGGTCGGCCTGTCTCGCGGTCGGTGATCATGGAGACTCTCTCCACCGTCCCGTGCTGTGAGAACAGGGCGTTCACGCCTTCGTCGGTGGCGGTGAAGGGGAGATTTCCAACGTATAGTTTGGTCACTGCGGATACTCTTGAGAGAAGCGAATGTGGAGCCGCAGGGATCTCCTGCGACGTGGTTCGCGGAGCTTTGCGCGGGTGGCAGACTTTGGCAGGAGGGGCGCGTCGGAGGCCGGCGCGTGGTGCCAAGGCAGACAAGCCGAAAAGATACGAGCCGCCGGACAGGCTACAGGATTGCAGCTGGGCTGCCAAACTTTTATGCGCCGCAGTTTGCGCAGGTCGCGAGTTCTCGCTTGCGTCGGCGCTGCGGTGCGCGCATGCTGGCTCAACTCGGTCGCGCGGGAGTGCGAATCCACTCCCGGACCGGCGTCCCTTCATCGCGCGCGGCGATGGTGATGTCGGTTCGCCGGATGATTGAGCCGAGGTGGCCTTCGGCGGAAAGTCACGCAGGTGTTGCCTGCGCCCGATACGTCAGCGCTGCGGTGTCATTTCCTGATCGGGTGCTGCCTCGTCCGGCGCGGCACGTCAGGACGTGGTGTGCAGATCGGCTGGCGCGGTTGCGCGCAGGCTGAATCAGCAACTCTTCCAACAGATCGAACCCTGGAGCCGATGCGCGTGATGAACCTTTCACTATTGGACGCGTTCGGCAGGTTTGGTGCCAAGCCGTCCAGCCGATTCGGCTCTCTCTCCGCGATGGCGAGCGACGGCGCCATGGTGATCAATTGCCGGCAGGCGAATTTCTCGCATCCCGCGCCCGGGGTGTTGCGGTACGAGACCCGCCTGTCCGCCGAGCCAGCCGCTGCCGGGGTGCTCAAATCACTGAGCGAGCACCTGGGCCGTGCGCGCGACGGCGAATTGCCCGTGCGGATGGTCGTCACCTTCGCGCAGCGGCAGAAAACGGGCAAGGCGGGCGGCTATTACGTCCGCCCCGATCTGATCGGCAAGGTTGCGGACTTCGACGGGGACCGTTTCGCGATCGATTTCACGCGGCCGCAGGAACCGGTTGTGCAGAGCACTGCGCGCCGCCGCAAATAATGCCCGTCAGTGCGGCGGCGAACTGACCACCGTCAGAGCGAAGTGAAGGTGCAGGCCGCACGGCGCCCCCGATCCGCCATCCCCGCCGCGCATGCCGGCACATTCGAGTGCGCCCTCAATGCGCTGAGCGGGGCTGGCGACGGCCGAGTCGACCGCCGCGGCGAGGTCGAACCCGCCGTTGCAGTCGCTGTACGGGCACGGGAACGTGAAGTGCGCGCGGGCCGGCGGGTGCAGGATGCGTGATTGCGGCACGGGCGTACTGGACCCGCCGCCTTCGAAGCGCAGGTCAAAACGCAGCTGTTCAACTTTGGGAAATGCGGTGCGCAGCTTGGGGGCGGCTTCCTGGTCGCGCCGCAACTGCGCGGAGCGGTCCTGGCTCGTGGGTGCTCCGCGAGTGTTTCCGAGCCTCATGCTCCGCTCATGGGCGTGGTGTCGGCAGGGCCGGCGGGCGGATCCTGCGACGGTGCTGCGCTCTCGGCGGGGCTGCTGGCGCGGGCGGCCCGGCGCTGTTGTTTCTCGAGCTGGCGTGCAGCCCTGCTTTGCTCCTTCTGCTTCTTGGCCAGGCGGTAGTTCGGTTTCGGCACTGAGACTCCTAGTTCGCTTCACATTTAGACGAAGTGTTTCCCGGGACACTCTACTCTGATTCCTGCGGTGCGACGTGACGTTTGCCTGTCGTGTGCGAGGTGGGACCTCGTGACTTTCAAAAGCCCAGACTCAGCTCTGCATCGGGCGGTTTCTAACAGTGCCCGCACGGTGAAGCGAACCCAGGGGTCATCGACCCCCGTGCTGTACGTCATCGCGCAGCGGGATGTCCGCGGGTCAGGGACGATCAGACCGCGGACCGGGCGCGACGCTCACGTCTGTACAAAAGTACACATCCATGAGCGGCCTCGGGCGTCCGGTCGGTGGGACGTGTCCTGTGTGGCGCGGATCCGAGGCGCGTTTCGGTTCGACCGAGCGAGGCCCGTCCGACCGCGGGGACGTGCGAGCCGGAGGGATGGTCAATCGTGTCCCTGCACGTGGTGTATGAGGCCTGATGGGGCACGGTTATCTCCGTCGTCCATAGCCCGAAGCCGGCGACGGCGCGGCACCTCTGTGCAGCCGCGCCAAGCGCCGGGCCGAGCGTAGCG
>JAKADE010000428.1 GCA_021820785.1 Pseudomonadota bacterium | reverse complement strand
CGTTGCCGGGCTGCATGGCCACGTCGATGGCGCCGGTGTCATCGTTGACGAAGAGCGTCTTGTGCCAGGTCTTGCCACCGTCGGTGGTGAGGTAGATGCCCCGCTGCGCGCTCGGGCCCCACGCCTGTCCGAGCGCCGCGACGAGCACGTGGTCGGGATTGTGCGGATCGACGACGATGCGGGCGATCTGCCCGACATGCGCGAGGCCCATGCGCCGCCAGGTCCTGCCGGCATCCGTCGAGAGATACACCCCGGCACCGGGGATGACATCGTTGCGGATGTTCGCCTCGCCCGTCCCGACCCACACCAGGTTCGGATTCGAGGGCGCCAGCGCGATCGCGCCGATCGAGCTGGTCGCCTCGTGCTTGAAGATCGCATGCCAGTGGAAGCCGCCGTCGGTGCTCTTGAAGACACCGCCGCCGGCCGAGCCGACGTAATACACCCGGGGATTGCCCGCGATGCCCGCGACCGCGGTCACCCGACCGCCGGCGATCGCCGGACCGAGATTGCGGAACGCCACGTGTGCGAAGACGCGGGCCGGATGGTGCAGCGGCTTCGGTTTCGCCACGGCGATCGTGCTCATGCACCCGGCGGCCAGCACCACGGCGGCCACGCGCTTCAGCAAGGAATGCCCCGACATGACTGTCTCCCCGATTATTTTGGCAAGGCCCGGTGCCGGTCGCACGCGAGCGGCCCGAGCCGCACAGACGGTACCGGCGGACCGGCCGGCGCGCAACATCTCCCGGAGGCGCGGTTCACGCTAAAATCCTGTCTGCCCGCCCGGCATTGTCGCGGCCCCGATGAGGCCCGCGGCGCGTCGTTCGTCGGTCCCGCCGGCCGGCCCGGGCGGTCCCTGGCACGCCTGAAGGAGGATCACCATGGCTGAGTCCGAATACACCCCGCCGAAAGTCTGGACGTGGAACAAGCCGAGCGGCGGCCAGTTCGCGAGCATCAACCGCCCGGTGGCCGGCGCCACGCACGAGAAAGCCCTGCCGGTCGGACGCCATCCGCTGCAGCTGTACTCCCTCGGCACGCCGAACGGGGTCAAGGTCACCATCCTGCTCGAGGAACTGCTGGCCCTCGGTCACGCCGGCGCCGAGTACGACGCCTGGCTGATCCGCATCGCCGAGGGCGATCAGTTCGGCAGCGGTTTCGTGGCAGTCAACCCCAATTCGAAGATCCCGGCGCTGCTCGACCGCAGCGGGCCGCAGCCGATCCGGGTGTTCGAATCCGGCGCGATCCTCGTGTACCTGGCGGAGAAATTCGGCACGTTCCTGCCGAGCGCGACGGCGGCACGTGCAGAGTGCCTCTCCTGGCTGTTCTGGCAGGTCGGCAGCGCGCCTTACCTGGGCGGCGGGTTCGGGCATTTCTACGCCTATGCGCCGACGAAGATCGAGTACGCCATCGACCGGTTCGCCATGGAGACCAAGCGCCAGCTGGACGTGCTCGAGCGCCGCCTCACCGAATGCCGCTACATCGCCGGGCCCGAGTACACCATTGCCGACATGGCGATCTTCCCCTGGTACGGTGGCCTGGTGCTGGGCTGGCTGTACGGTGCGGCGGAGTTCCTGAGCGTGCACGAATACCCGAACGTGCAGCGCTGGGCGCAGGAACTGTACGAGCGGCCGGCCGTGCGCCGGGGACGGATGGTCAACCGCATCAGCGGGGAGCCCTCGAGCCAGCTGCACGAGCGTCACGACGCACGGGACTTCGACACCCGCACCGAGGACAAGCTCGGCGCCGGCCGTTGATCAGCGGGCGCGCGCGAGCACGCGCGGCGCGAAGCGACGCCAGAGCAGGAACATACCGGTCTCCAGACCCGTGCCGAGCAGCACGGCGACCACGTAGCGCGCGCTCGGTTGCGGCATCACGAACGGCAGCAGTCCCACGGCCAGCGCCGGCGGCACGTGCAGGTCCAGCACCCGCAGGACGATCACCCCGGCAAGCAGACTGCACATTGCACCGAGGGGGCCGGCACCGAGCAGTGCAACCGACGCCAGACCGGCCGCCGCCGTGAGGCCGCAGGCGAGCACCAGCGCCAGCGGGCGCGGCGCCCAGGGACACACCTCGGCGTGCGCGAAGGCCTCGAAGCCGATGACCACGAGCGGCGGGAACAACACCAGGCGCCATCCGGTAAACCGGCTGAGCGCCACTGCGGCCACGAGGAACAGCAGGAAGAGCGGCAGCCAGGCGAGCTGGCCGGGTGCGGCTTCCACCTCGTCGTCCACCCGGTCCTCGCGCGTCGGCGCCGCCGCGGGCGCAGGCGCGAACCGGGTGCGCAGCGCCGCGATCCCCGCCAGCAGCCCGGTGCCGAGCAGCAGCGACGGCGGATACCACCAGCTGCGCACGCCGAGAACCAGCGGCAGCAGCCCGGCCGAAATGGCCGGAGCGATCGGGGATTTCAGCAGCGCGATCGCGAGCACGGCGAAGCCCACATCGAGCAGCACGGCAAGCAACCCATAAGGCAGGTGCCGCGCCAGCAAGGTGCCGATCACCGCGGTCAGCAGCGGCGTGATTACGAGCATCACCGGCGCCCTCGCCCACGCACCCGCGGGACGCTTCAGCACGTCGTGACCCAGAGCGGCGAGCTCCGGGAAGAGGACATAGGCGTGCCCGCTCGCCCGAGCCACCCCGGCGATCACCCCGATGTAGAGCACCGCAGCGCATTCGGCGAGCCAGGCCGGCGTGCCGGACCACAGGCGCTTCACGCTCGCACTCCAGGGACGGCACGCGAAGCATCCGCGCGCAGCGCGGTGCGCCACGCAACTGCGGATGTCAGGGGGTGAGTCCAGAGCAACTGACTGCAGGACACGCAGCACTCCACGGGATGGCCCTTCAGCGGCGTCGCGCCGCGGCCGCAGCATGCCCGAGTCGGCCGCTGTCACCAAGCACCGGCGGCGCCTCGCGCGCCGGGCGCGGATCAGGGGCAGACCGCAGGCCGGACGAGCGGGCGCACGGCGCGCGCATGCTGCGGGTCGCTCATGAAGCGCAGGAGAATGCGGTAGGTGTCCAGGTCGAATGCCGGGCGGGTCTGGCGCAGCAGCTCATCGACATCCTGCAGATCGCGCGCCGCGCCCAGATAGATCCACTGATCGATGATGTGTTGGACGCTCTGCTCGTGCGCACCCTCGCTCAGTCCGACGGGACCGGCGTACGGCCAGCGCGCGATGCGGATCGCCTGCAGCGCCTCGGCGAGGCGCAGATCGTGCTGCGCGGGACTTTCCACCCCGACGCATGCGCCGCGGCAGCGCTTGATCTGATGCCCGAAACACGGTCCCGGTCCGCTCTGCAGACCGAGCCGGATGTCGCACAGTCCCCGCTCGGCGGCAACGCGCTGCAGCGCCTGGCGGGCGTCCCGCGCGGTACGGAACGCCCCGTAACTCTCCCCCGGCACCACGGCGCCGCCACAGACCACCTCGGGCGGCCGCCCGGCACCGAACGTCCACGCCAGCGTGCACAGTTCCTGCGTTCGGCGCAGCCTGCGGTTCATCACCGGCCGGCGCTCCTTGATCAGACGGGACTCGAGCAGCAGCGCCGCGAGTTCCCCGGCGGTCTCGATGCACTCGATCCGCCGGGTCTGCTGCGCCAGACGCATCTCGCGCGCGGCGCGATGATCGTTGCGGAAATGTTCGAGAACACGGCGGCGCACGTGCACGCTCTTGCCGATGTACAGC
>JAKADE010000427.1 GCA_021820785.1 Pseudomonadota bacterium | reverse complement strand
GCCGGGGATGGCCGGCGGACTCGGCCGCCGTGCTCACGCGGCCGGGCGGAATGCGCTAGTGTAGCAGTCATGGACCGTCGCTCACCCCATCGCCCCCATGCGCGCCCCTGAGACCGATGAACCCCTGCACCAGGAGCCGCCGAGCAAGAGCGCGCGCAAACGCGCCGCCCACGCCGCGCAGGACCTCGGGGAGACGCTGATCGCGCTGCGCGAGCGGGACCTCGAGGCGCTCGATCTGCCCGGACCGCTGCTCGATGCGGTGCGCGAGGCGCGCGCCCTGCGCAGCCGCGCGGCGCTGGCGCGCCAGCGGCAGTACATCGGCAAACTGATGCGCCAGATCGATCCGGAGCCGATCCGCCGCGCGCTCGCGGCGCGCAGCGAGCACGACGCGCAGGAGACCGAGCGCTTCAAGCGCGCCGAATACTGGCGCGCGCGGCTGCTCGAGGAAGGCGATGCGGCACTCGCGGCGCTCGAGGCGGCCCGGCCCGAGCTCGAACGCGCCCACTGGCAGCGTCTGGTGCGCGCGGCGCGCGCCGAGCGGCCGCCCGGCGCGGCGACGCAGGGTCCGGCCGGCCGGGCTCTGTTTCGCGCGCTGCGCGGCCTCCTTGGGTAGAATCCCGCGGATGAATACGCTCGTTGGCATCATCATGGGATCCACGTCGGACTGGGAGACGCTGCGCGCCGCCGCCGACATGTTGGACAAACTCGCCATCGCCTACGAAGTGCGGGTGGTCTCCGCGCATCGCACCCCGGACCTGCTGTTCGAGTACGCCACGAGCGCCCGGGACCGCGGGCTCGAGGTGATCATCGCCGGGGCGGGCGGCGCGGCGCATCTGCCGGGCATGACCGCGGCGAAGACCCCCCTGCCGGTGCTCGGCGTGCCGGTGCAGTCGAAGACCCTCGGCGGCATCGATTCGCTGCTGTCGATCGTGCAGATGCCGAGCGGAGTGCCGGTCGCAACCTTCGCGATCGGACCGGCCGGCGCGGCCAATGCGGCGCTCTGCGCCGCCTCGATCCTCGCCAACAAGCACGCCGAAGTGGCTGCGGCGCTCGATGAATTCCGCAGCGCGCAGACGGCCGCAGTTCTGGCGCATCCCGATCCGCGCGCGGTGCGCCCGTGACCGTCGGCATCATCGGCGGCGGCCAGCTCGGCCGCATGATGGCGCTCGCCGGATATCCGCTCGGGCTCGATTTCCTCTTCCTCGATCCATCGCGGGAGGCGCCGGCCGGCAAGGTCGCCCCCGTGGTTCATGCGCCGTTCACCGACCCGAAGGTGCTGAAGTGGCTCTCGCAGCACTGTCAGGTGCTGACCTTCGACTGGGAAAACATCTCGGTCGAGGCGCTGCGCAAGCATGCCGCGGGGGCGCGCCGGGCGCGCATCTGTCCGCCGGTACCTGCGCTCGCCACCGCCCAGGACCGTGTCGCAGAGAAGCGCCTGTTCGAGCGGCTCGACATCCCCACCACGCGCTGGCGCGCCGTCGGCTCGCGCGCCCAGCTCGAGCGGGCCGTGCGTGAGATCGGTCTGCCGGGTGTCCTCAAGACCCGCCGCATGGGCTACGACGGCAAGGGCCAGATGCGTATCGGCTCGCACGAGGATCTCGAGCGCGCCTGGCAGAGCCTCGGCAGCGTGCCGCTGATCTACGAGGAATGGGTGCCCTTCGAGTGCGAAGTGTCGATCATCGGGGCACGCAGCACGCGCGGGGAGACCGTCTTCTACCCGCTGAACGGCAACGTTCACGCTGAGGGCATCCTGCGGGTGACCCGCGCGCCCTACGGCACGGCACGCTGGCAGCGCACCGCAATCGATTACCTCACCCGCTGCCTGGAGCACTTCCGCTACGCCGGGGTGCTCAACATCGAGTTCTTCGTGCGCAAGGGGCGGCTCATCGCCAACGAGATGGCCCCGCGCGTACACAACTCCGGCCACTGGACCATCGAGGGCAGCGTCACGAGTCAGTTCGAGAACCACCTGCGGGCGATTCTCGGGCTGCCGCT
This sequence comes from Pseudomonadota bacterium, assembly GCA_021820785.1. The sequence goes on along the minus strand of JAKADE010000427.1, from coordinate 1,684 downwards.
CGGCTCGACCCGTCCGACCGGCCACAGCGCCATGATCAACCTGATCGGCCAGATGCCCGCCCGCGAGGCGCTGCTCGGGATTCCCGGCCTGCACCTGCACGATTATGGCAAGCAGCCCCGGCCGGGGCGCAAGCTCGGGCACTGCACGCTGGTCGAACCCACCGCGGCACTGCGCGACCGGCTCTCCCGCCGTCTGCTCGCCCAGGTGGCTCCGGGTGTGCGCCTGCCGTAGCATACGGTGCCATGTACATCGAGCCGTTTCATCTGAAGGAACTGCCTTTTCGGCTCAGCCCCGACCCTCAATTCCTGTTCCTCTCCAAGCAGCACGCCCGGGCCAAGGCGTACATGGAGTCGACGATCTGGTTCGCCGACGGTTTCGTCGTGATCACCGGGGAGATCGGGGCGGGCAAGACGACGCTGATCGAGTCGTTCCTGCGCGAGGTGCCGCAGGACGTCGTGGTCGCCCAGATCAACCAGACGCAGGTCTCGGCGGTGGACTTCCTGCAGTCCGTGCTGGCGCAGTTCGGCTTCTCGCCCTTCAAGATGAAGAAGAGCGAGCTGCTGGTGACCCTGAACAACTTCCTCATCGAACAGTACGCCGCCGGCCGGCGCGTGCTGCTCATCGTCGATGAGGCGCAGAATCTCTCCCAGCGCGTGCTCGAGGAGATCCGCCTGCTCTCGGGGGTCGAGACCACCAAGGAGAAGGTGCTGCGCATCATTCTGGCCGGCCAGCCGGAGCTCAACGCCAAGCTCGATGCTCCGGAGCTGGTGCAGCTGAACCAGCGCGTGCGGCTGCGCCTTCACCTCTCGGCGCTCTCCGCCGAGGAGACCACCGAGTACATCCGCCACCGCCTCGCCGTGGCCGGCGGCGCCGAGCGCGAAATCTTCGCCCCCGACACGTTCGCCGAGATTCACCGCTACAGCGGCGGGGTGCCGCGCCTGATCAACACGCTGTGCGATACGGCCATGATGGCCGCTTACAGCGACGATCGTGATCAGGTCACGGCCGCGGACATCGCCAGCGCGGTGAGCGAGCTGCAGTGGGTGGAGTTCGCCGCGCGCCCCGAGGGCATGGCAACCACCACCTCGGTGCGCCAGCGGCCGCGGCGCGAAGCGGCAGTGCCGCCGCTCGCGCGGCTGCAGGTGCTCGACGGCAGCCGCACGCAGCAGGAGATCCCGCTGCTGCCCGGCCGCATCATCATCGGCCGCACCCCGGACAACGACGTGCAGATCGACAGCCGCTTCATCAGCCGACATCACTGCCAGATCACCACGACCAACCAGGCGTGCATCATCGAGGATCTGAACAGCACCAACGGCCTGTACGTGCGTTCCCTGCGCGTGCACCGGCACTACCTGCGCGACGGGGACGTGGTGCTGATCGGCAAGCACGAACTGGTCTACATCGATGAGCGCATGCCGCACGCGCGCGCCAACCCGAACGACACCCTGCCGGGCATTCCCTCCCTCGGCCACGACGATGACACGCTCGCCGGGGAAGAACTGCCGCTGGAGATCCCGACCGTCTCCCCGCGCACGCAGTAAGCGCCGCGGCGCCTCAGGCGTGTGTCACCTGCAGGATGCTGTGGCGGATCTGCTCACTCAGCACGAACTGCGCATCGGCGGCGACGCGCATCAGCACGTCGTCGAACTCCAGCAATCCGGCACGGTTGACGCGCACCAC
>JAKADE010000426.1:1592-3703 GCA_021820785.1 Pseudomonadota bacterium | reverse complement strand
GCGTCCGACCGGCAGGGCTTTCTCGTGCGTGGCGCCGGCCACCGGGCGGTTGATGCTCGCGAACTGGCCGCCGCTCGGCTTGTTCCACGTCCAGACTTTCGGCGGGGTGTATTCGGACTCAGCCATGATGATCCTCCTTCAGGCGTGCCAGGGACCGCCCGGGCCGGCCGGCGGGACCGGCGAACGACGCGCCGCGGGCCTCATCGGGCCCGCTGCAATGCCGGGCGGGCAGGCATGATTTTACCGTGAACCGGGCCCCCGGGGAGCGCGGCGGCGCGCCGCCCCCCGGGGAGATGTTGCGCGCCGGCCGGTCCGCCGGTACCGTCTGTGCGGCCCGTGCCGCTCGCACGCGACCGGCACCGGGCCTTGCCAAAATAATCGGGGAGACGGTCATGTCGGGGCATTCCTTGCTGAAGCGCGTGGCAGCCGTAGTGCTGGCCGCCGGGTGCATGAGCACGTTCGCCGTGGCGAAAACGAAGCCGCTGCAAAAGCCGGCCCGCGTGTTCGCCCACGTGGCATTCCGCAATCTCGGTCCGGCGATCGCCGGTGGGCGCGTGACCGCGGTCGCGGGCATTGCGGGCAACCCCCGGGTGTATTACGTCGGCTCGGCCGGCGGCGGGGTCTTCAAGAGTACCGACGGCGGCTTCCACTGGCATGCCATCTTCAAACACGAAGCGACGAGCTCGATCGGTGCGATCGCGCTGGCGCCCTCGAACCCGAACCTGGTGTGGGTCGGGACGGGCGAGGCGAACATCCGCAACGATGTCATCCCGGGTGCCGGGGTGTACCTCTCGACGGATGCCGGCAAGACCTGGCGGCGCATGGGCCTGGCGCATGTCGGACAGATCGCCCGCATCGTCGTCGATCCGCACAATCCCGACCACGTGCTCGTCGCGGCGCTCGGTCAGGCGTGGGGCCCGAGCGCGCAGCGCGGCATCTACCTCACCACCGACGGTGGCAAGACCTGGCACAAGACGCTCTTCGTCAACGATGACACCGGCGCCATCGACGTGGCCATGCAGCCCGGCAACGGCAATGTGCTGCTCGCGGCCACCTGGCAGGCCTACCGCCAGCCCTGGATGCTGCATGACGGCGGCCCGGGCTCGGGGATCTGGCGATCCACTGACGGCGGGCGCACCTGGACGCGTCTGCGCCGAGGACTGCCGCCGTCACCCATCGGCCGCATCGGCCTGGCGTTTGCGCCGAGCGAACCGGCGCGCGTCTACGCGCTGCTCGAGGCGCCGATCGGCAAGGGTGCGCTGTTCGTGTCCGATGATCTGGGCGACCACTGGCACGAGGTGTCGGACAATCACGCCCTCAACGTGCGCGGCTTCTACTTCACGACGCTCGAAGTGGCCCCGAACGACCCCGATCGCGTGTACTTCCTCGGTTTTCAGCTGCTGCAGTCCGACGACGGCGGCAAGACCGTCCGGGTGATCGATCCGTCGGTGCACGTCGATCACCACGCGATGTGGATCGATCCGACCGATCCGCAGCGCATGATCCAGGGCAACGACGGCGGGGCCTACCTGTCGGTCGATGGCGGCAAGACCTGGCGTTTCCTCGACGGTCTGCCCATCGAGCAGAGTTACATGGTGGCGGCCGACAACCGCTCCCCGTACAACCTGTGCACCGGACTGCAGGACAACAGCGGCTGGTGCGGTCCGTCTTCGACGCTTTCGGATTCGGTGGTCTCCGGGGAGGACTGGTTCGACGTCGTCAGTGGCGACGGCCAGTACGTGGTGCCGGCGCCGTCAGATCCGGACATCATCTACGCAGATGCCGAGGACGGTTCGATCGTCCGCTTCGATCGCAAGACGGACCAGACACGGTTCATCATGCCGTACCTGCATGGCCCGGGATACATCAACGATCTGCCGACGTACGCGCAGAAGATCCGCTTCAACTGGACGCCGCCCATCGCCGTCGACCCAAAGGATGCCGAAACCGTCTACCTCGGCGGCAACGTGCTGCTGAAGTCGACCGACGGTGGTCTGAACTGGCAGACGATCAGTCCGGATCTGACCCGCAACGATCCGGCCAAACAGCAGCTCTCGGGCGGGCCGATCAACTACGATCTCTCCGGCGCGGAAACCTATGACACGATCCTC
>JAKADE010000426.1:0-1582 GCA_021820785.1 Pseudomonadota bacterium | reverse complement strand
CTCGATCCAGATCGCTCCGAGCGCGCGCGATGTGATCTGGGTCGGCACGGACGACGGGCTCGTCTCCGTGACCCGTGACGGCGGGCAGCACTGGAAGACGGTCACGCCGCCGCACGCGCCGGCCTGGGCGCGTGTCTACCAGATCGACGTCTCGGCGACGCAGCCGGGAACGGCGTACGTGGCCTTCGATGCGCATGAGCTCGGCAACAACAGGCCGTATGCCTACGCGACGACGGATTATGGACGCCACTGGCGCGCGATCGGCGCGGGGTTGCCGAACGACGCATCAGTGATGGTCGTGCGTGCCGATCCGGCCGATCCGCGCGTGCTCGTCGCCGGCACCATGCGCGGCATCTGGGTGTCGCGCGACGGCGGCCGGCACTGGCGGCAGCTGAAGAGCAATCTGCCGACCATGCCGGTCTTCGACCTGAAGTTCGTGCAGGGCGACCTGGTGTTGGCGAGCCACGGGCGCGGCCTGTGGGTGCTGGACCATTTTGCGCCCGTGGCCCAGCTCGATCCGGCGGCGGTGCCGGCGCAGCTGACGGTGTTCACGCCGCGCAACGGCATCGAGTATCAGAGCTGGAGCCGCGGCGAGGGGGCGGAGCCGGCCTTCGTCACGCCGGATGCGCCCGAGGGCGTGGTGATCGATTACAGCCTGCCGCGGCGGCTGCGCGCCAGTCACGCCGAGCGGGCCGAACACCATACGCCGGTGAAGATCGAAGTCCGCGATGCCGGCGGACAGCTGATTGCGACGCGCTACGGACCGGCACGCCGCGGGCTGAACCGCTACGTCTGGAACATGCGCTACGACCCGCCGACGGCGACGGACTTCGAGAAGGCGCCGCTGCGCGGTCCGCCGCCGGCCTGGGCGCAGCTGCCGCAACCGGAGGTACTCCCCGGAACGTACACGGTGAGCGTGACGGCCGACGGCAGGACCGAGACCGCCGAGGCCCGTGTGCTCGCCGATCCGAACCAGCCGCCGGCACTCGCCGCGCAGCGCCAGGCGCTGCAGGCGGCGCTCGAGGCCCGTGCGCAGGTCGATGCGCTGAACCGGATGCTGAACCAGATCAGTGCCATGCAGGCGAAGCTGGCCGCGTATCGCGCGGCGGTCATGGCGCAGTCGAACAGCATCGATCCGTCGTTGCAGGTGAAGGTGCACGCCGCGGCGGCGCTGCTCGCCCGGGGGCAGCGGCTGGGCCAGGCACTCGCCACACTGAAGAACTCGGTCTACAACCCCAAGGTGCAACACAAGGTCTTCGAGGACAATCTGCACCAGCTCACCGATCTGCACGATGCGCTCGAGATGAACGCCGCGACGCTGGCCGGACTCGGCGTGCAGGCTCCGACCGGGCCACTGCGCGCGATCACGGCGGAATTGTCCGCGGCGCTCGGTGGCAGGCTCGCCGAGTACAACGCACTGCTGAGCGGTCCTGTTGCCGCGTATGACCAGGCGGCCTATCAGGCCGGGGCGCCGACACTCGGTCCCGGCGGTCCGATCACGGTCGGCGCCGTGCCGCGGATCGACTAGCGCGGCGCAGGGATCCGTCGGCCGCGGAGGCCGGCGCACGCAGGGCTCGCGCGG
>JAKADE010000425.1 GCA_021820785.1 Pseudomonadota bacterium | reverse complement strand
GGTCAGTCGCGCCAGACGTTCGAAGGGATAGGCGTGCAGCCGCTCAAGACGCGGGTTCATGTGAGACTCCAGTGTGATTTCACGCGGCAGCGCGCCGTTTGAGGGCCTGGCCGAGGATCTCGCGCAGATGCTCGGCCCGCGACTCATCGAGCGCCTGCCCGTCGCGGTCGGTGATGTAGAAGACGTCCTCGGCGCGCTCCCCGACGGTCATGATGCGCGCCGCCTGCAGCAGCACGTGCTCGGCGGTGAGCACTTTGCCGACGTCGCACAGCAGCCCCGGCCGGTCGCCGGCGATGAGCTCGAGCACCGAGCGGCCGTTCGGCTCATCGGTGCTGATCGCAATCTGCGTCGGGGTGTGGAACATGCGCGCCTGACGCGGCACGCGCCGGTGCACGGCGATCGTCGCCTGCGGCTGCTGCAGCGAGCGCCACAGCGCTTCCTCGATTTCCTCGCGCCGCTCGCCGTCGGCGATCGGCGCGCCGTCATCCTCGAGCACGTGATACAGATCGAGGCTGAAGCCGTCGCCCGTCGGAGTGATGCGCGCATCGACGATGTCGAGGCCGAGCTGATCGAGCACTGCGGTGGTGCGTCCGAAACCGTGCTCGAGGGCGCGGGTGTAGATCAGCACCGCGGTCGTGCCGCGCACGCTCTGCGGGTCGAGCGCCACCAGCGGCTCGTCGGAGTGCGGGTCGCGTTCGGCGAGCAGGCGCATGTGCCAGGCGAGCTCCTCCGGGGAGTGGCGCAGGAAATAGGTCGCCGAGAAACGCTCCCACACCCGCTCGATGGCCGCCCCGGACACGCCGCGCTCGATGAGCAGCCGGCGGGCCGCCTCGCGCGTCTCGCCCACCAGCTGCTCCTGGTCGATCGGGGACTCCAGTCCGCGGCGCAGCGCACGGCGCACCCGCTGGTAGAAGTCATCGAACAGCGAGGCTTTCCACGAATTCCACAGCTTCGGGTTCGTGGCGCGCACATCGGCGCAGGTGAGCACGTACAGGTAATCGAGGTGCGCCTCATCGCCGATGCTGCGCGCGAACGCGTTGATCACCTCCGGATCGGAGATGTCCTGCTTCTGCGCGGTGAGGGAGAAGGTCAGGTGCTGGCGCACCAGCCAGGCCACCAGGCGCGCATCGTACGGGGAGAGCCCCTGCTCGAGGCAGAACGCCTCGGCATCCACCGCGCCGAGTTCGGAATGATCCCCGCCGCGGCCCTTGGCGATGTCGTGAAACAGCGCCGCGAGGTAGGCCACTTCGGGCCGCGGCAGCTGCTGCATGATGCGCGAGGCCTGCGGCAGTTCCTGATCGTAGCGCGGGATGGCGAAGCGCCTGAGGTTGCTCACCACGAACAGCGTGTGCGCATCCACGGTGTAGGCGTGGAACAGGTCGTACTGCATGCGCCCGACGATGCGCCCGAACGCCGGGATGTAGCGGCCGAGCACCCCGTAGGTGTTCATGCGGCGCAGTTCGTGGGTGACCCCGACCGGTGAGCGCACGATCTCGAGAAAGAGCCGGTGATGGCGCGGGTTCTGGCGGAACTCCTCGTCGATCAGCCAGAGGCTGCGGCCGACGGCGCGCATGGTCGAGGCGCGTACGCCCTTGATCTCCGGGTGACGCTGCAGCAGCACGAACAGCTCGAGCAGCGCCGAGGGGGTGCGCGCGAACACATCGTCACTGACGGCCTCGAGCGACCCGGAGCGCACCTGGAAGCGCGCGTTGAGCGGGCGGGGCGGTTCGCTTTCGGTGAGGATCGCCTCGCGGAACAGCTGCAGCAGCAGCTCGTTGAGCAGGCTCACGTCCTTCACGGTGCGGTAGTAGCGCTGCATCAGCTGCTCGACCGCCAGCGTGTAGGAGGCATCCTCGTAGCCGAATGTCTCGGCGAGGCGGATCTGGTGATCGAACAGCAGCCGGTCCTCGCGCCGTCCGGTGAGCACGTGCAGCCCGAAGCGCACCTTCCAGAGGAACGCCTGGGCCTGCTGCAGGCGGCGGAACTCCGCCACCGAGAGAAATCCGTGGCGCGCCAGCTCATCGAGCGTCTCGGCGCCGAAGTGCCGCTTGGCCACCCAGGCGATGGTCTGGATGTCGCGCAGGCCGCCCGGTCCGGTCTTGACGTTCGGCTCGAGGTTGTAGGCGGTGTCGTTGGCCTTCAGGTGCCGTTCGGACTGCTCGCGCACCTTCGCCTCGAAGAACTCGCGTACCGGCCAGAGGTGCTCCGGGGCGAGCGCGGCGCGCAGCTCGGCGAAGAGGGCCGCATCGCCGGCGAGCAGCCGCGCCTCGATCAGCGTGGTCATGACGCCGACGTCGGCCGCGCTCTGCTCGAGACACTCCTCGATGGTGCGTACGCTGTGGCCGACTTCCAGTCCGATGTCCCAGAACAGCGCGAGCAGCCGCTCGAGCGCGGCGCGCGCCTCGCCCTGCGGGGCGCTGCGCACCAGCAGCAGCAGATCGATGTCCGAGCACGGCAGCAGCTCGCCGCGGCCATACCCGCCGACCGCCACCAGCGCCCACGGGTGCTCGGCCGTACCGAGGTGCGCGGCCCACAGGGCCTGCAGCACCCGGTCGATGAGCACCGCGCGCGCCCGCACCAGCGTCTCGATGGGCTCATCGGCGAAGAAGCGGGTCTTCAGCTGCTCATGCGCCTCGGCGAGCAGCTCGCGCAGCGCCGCCGGCGCGCCCCCGACGAGTCCGGGCAGCCGCTCGAGCAGCGGCCAGTGTTCGGCCCCGCCCGGCGCCTCGGCGCCGCGCTCGCCCGACGTCTCGGACTCGTCCGACTCGCTGTCTCCGGCGGCCATGGCGCTAATGCGTGCTGCGCTCCGCCGCCCCGAGGGTGAGCACTTCGTGGCCGGTGTCGGTCACGAGAATCGTGTGCTCCCACTGCGCCGAGAGCGAGTGATCCTTGGTGATGACGGTCCAGCCATCCGGCAGCAGCCGCACGTGGCGCTTGCCGGCGTTGATCATCGGCTCGATGGTGAAGGTCATGCCCGGCTCGAGCGTCAGCCCCGTGCCCGGCTCGCCGTAATGCAGCACCTGCGGATCCTCGTGGTAGATCCGCCCGATCCCGTGGCCGCAGTACTCGCGGACCACGGAGTAATTGTGCTGCTCGGCGAAGCTCTGGATGGCGTGGCCGATGTCTCCGAGCCGCACGCCCGGGCGCACCATCTCGATGCCGCGCCACATCGCCTGGAAGCAGGTCTCGGCCAGACGCTGCGCGTGAGCCGGCGGCTTGCCGACGTAATACATGCGGCTGGTGTCGCCGTGGAATCCGTCGCGGATCACCGTCACGTCGATATTGACGATGTCACCGGCCTTCAGGCGCTTCTCATTGGGAATGCCGTGACAGACCACGTGGTTCACGGAAGTGCAAATCACCTTCGGAAAGCCGTGGTAGTTCAGGTTCGCCGGGATCGTGCCCTGGACGTTCACGATGTACTCGTGACAGATGCGGTCGAGCTCCTCGGTGCTCACCCCCGGCACCACGTGCTCGGCGATCATGTCCAGCACCTCGGCGGCCAGCCGGCCGGCGATGCGCATTTTCTCCTGCTCCTCGGGGGATTTGATCGTGACGGCCATGGACTATCCAGCGTGACTCATACGGAAGCGCCGCGCGGCGCCGGGATCGCCCGCCGCTGCGCGCGCAAGACATTGTTCGGGCGAGGGCTTCATGGTATAAAGCGCGGCCTTTTTTGGCAATCAACCCACACGCGCATCAATT
>JAKADE010000424.1 GCA_021820785.1 Pseudomonadota bacterium | reverse complement strand
CCTTGCTGCGGCGCAGTCCGCTCGGATACGGCCAGCCGAGAACGGCGGCGGCCGCGAGCGCGTCGGGCCGTCCACTCGCCAGCAGGCGGCGGGTGACTCGGATATCGGTGCGTCGTTGGGCTTCGGCCCGTTGCGCGTTCGCGCGGGACTGGTTGCGGGCCCCGAGGGCGGCATCGATCGGCGGCGCGGGGAACGTCCCGGCCGCGAGGACGGCAAGACCCGTGAGCGCATACAGCGGCAGGGCGGCCCAGGGCCACCACGTGCGTGCCGGCGTCACGAGCCGATGGATCCGGCGCGCAAGCGGCGCTCGGGATTCGATCAGACCGACGACCGGTCGTGTTCCCGGCGCTGGAAGCGCCGCCGCCATGCGCAGCGCCGCGGCGCAGGTTGCCGGCGCGACGCCTCGCCGCACGACGCGCGCATCGCAATCCACCTCGATCGCGAGCCGCAGCCGCCGCCGCATCCACCACAGGGGCAGATGCCAGGGCACGAGCATGACGAGGAGCGTGGCGCCGAGGAGCACCGGTGCGTCGTATGCGCGCAGATGCTCATCCTCGTGCAAGAGCAGTGCCGCGCGCGGTTCGGGGTCCTGCTCGGCGAGCGCGCGCGGCACGACGATCCGGGGGTGGCGCAGGCCGAGGACGGCGGGGCCGAAGTCGGCCGACAGAATGACGGGAATACCGTCGAGCAGGGTGGTCTCACCGTGACGCAGCTGCCGTCGCACGACTGCGGTGCCCGCGAACAGCCGGATCAGCAGGAGGCTCGACGTCAAACCCCATGCGGCGAGCAATCCCCACAGCACGTCCCGATAGCGCGCGGGCGTCCAGAGCCGGTGCGTCGGGCGCTCCTTGCCGCCGGCGGCCACCGCGGACGCGCTGCGGTGTGGCGCGCGCTGCGCAGTCATCGACGGTCCCCGGCGCGCATGCAGGGACGCAGGTGCCCACAGCTGCACCGGGGAGAGGTCAGGCAGTGCGGCAGGGAGGCGCCACGCGGGGAGGGCGACCGACAGCAGCAACGCGCCGATCCAGGCGCCGCGGCGCGGCCCGCGCAGGCTGGCGAGAATGCGCTCTGCGAGCCAGCCTGCCGCACTGAGGAACAGCCCGATCACGAGCGCATACGCGGCAACGCCGATCATCGAGTACCTCGCGGATCTTCCTCGCGACCCGTGCGCCCCCGGGGGTGTCCCGGCGAGCCCTCCACCGTCTGTTGTCCGCCCCCTCGGGCGGCGCCACGCGTGTCAGACTCGAGCCTAGCGCAAGTGGGGGGCGGGCGCCACGGCGCGCAGGCCGTGGCCTGAGCGGCTGCGTCTGCGCTCACGCCGTATGCGAGGGCGCGCTCCGCCGCCGCGCCGGAGCGTCAGCGGGCGCCCCACTGGCGCGTGTGAAGATGCACCGCGGAAGATTGCGAAAGCGGCACGAAATGCTCCGGGGCGCTGATCATTCCGAGCACGTCCCGGCGGACGCGCCACGCGTGTTGTCGGTGCACCCACCGGGCGAACGCGCGTGCGCTCTGGGGGTCGGGGAACACCAGCGGGAACGCTCCGCGCCGCGGATCGGAGACGGCGAGCGTTTCGGCAGGCGCATGCGCGGCAGATCGATTGCGCAGCACCCAGAGATCCGGCAACGCCTGGTCACGCGTGACGAGTGTGAAATTCCGGGTGCGCGTGCAGTCCCACTGCTCGTGTGCGCCGCCGAGGTGCTGCACCCGGAAGCGAAACGTCGCGCTCGCATCGACGGCGTGCACACGTGTCATGTATGAGACGGTGCTGAAGTGCAGTGCAACCTCCCGGGCGGCACGCGCATGTCCGTCGTGAGACCAGAGGGTGGAGGGACGGACGACGAGGATGGCCCGCGGATGCCCCCCGGGAATGACCCGGACGTCGAGCGCTTCGGTGCGCGAGTGCAGCTGAGCGCCCGGCAGGAACGGGGCGATCTCGAGCCACCCGCCGTCGACGGCGAGACTCTGGCGCTGCCCGGCGCCGTGCGGCTGCACCACGCGCGCCCAGCCGGCGAGGGTCCCTCCATACGTGAGCAGATCGAGGGAGTTGGCGAGCAGTTGCACACGTGGGGCGGAGCGCCTGACGTGTACGGCGAGCAGCAGGCGCCGCCCGGTCCGGGCGATCTGCGGCACGACACCGCCTGCGGTGAACGCACCGTTCGCCCATGCGGCGGAACTGACCGAGACCGACACGACGACCGCGCTGCGCAGCGCGCGCGGGCATCCGCCCGCGTCGCGCGCTGCGGGCGGAGTTGCGCACCCGGTCAGGGCCGCCAGAGTCAGTGCGGCGGCCCAGCGTTCGAAGCGGGCGCCGCGCAGGTTCATCGCGATCGAGACGCAGGCGCTGCCGGCAGGGTCAATGCGAATTTCACCGGCAGCGTCGTCACTTCAGTCCGGTGCGCGCGGTTACCGTAGTGCAGTGCACTAGCGAAGCGCAACGCCGCGGCCGCGAAGCCGGCTCCGGCGGGTGTCACCCGCAGCAGGCGAACGCTCGTGGCGCGACCTCGGGCATCGACGGTCACGCGCACGAGCGCCATCCCCTCAATGTGCCGTTGCACTGCCCGCGGCGGATACCGCGAAGTGCTCAGCACGCGCAGGTTGTGGCGGGAGCGGGGCACGAAGATCGCATGGGGCATGTCGGCCCGGCGGGCTTGCAATGCCCCGGCCGGCGCGACGCGCACGAGCGAGCACCCGAGCGCCGCGAGCGCGAGGGCGGCGATGCCAAGCGCGGACGCGGTCCGGGCGGGCGGCTGATGTGGCGTGCTCGTGCGCAGAATGCGCTCAATGCGCGTGCTCAGACGCTCGCGAAACAGTGCGGCGGCCCCGGGTGGCAGGGGCGTGCCGCGCCGGTGCTCCATCGTGCGGGTCGCGAACTCGATGAGCAGCTGCGCGTAGCGCGGTCCGTCACCGACTCTGCGGATCGCCGCGGCATCGCTGGTCGCCTCGGCGAGTGCGACGAGGTGTGCCGTGAGCCACCAGGCGAGCGGATTGAACCAACACAGGCACTGATGCAGCTGCGCGAGCCACAGACGGTAGCAGTCGCGCGCCCGCACGTGCGCCTGTTCGTGCGCGAGAACCGCCGCGCGCTCGAGTTCACTCCAGTCTCCGTGGTTCGCTGGCAGCAGAATCGTGCGGCCGAAGGCCGCCGGCTGTGCGAGCGCCGCGCTCGAGCGCACATCGAGCCCGTCGGTCCAGGGCGCCGAGATGACCCGAGCGCCGGCGCGCAGGACCGCGAGCCGCACGAGTCCGATGCTGTAATAGAGCAGCAGTGCGGCAGCCACCGCCGCATAGAGACTTACCAGGCTCACGGACGCGGCCGGCCGCAGCGCAATCGTGGGAGTCAGGACCTGGAGCGCGAGCGACTGCGAGGCGCTGCCGAGCGCAGCTCGTGGCAGCTGCATCAGCAGCGGCATGGCGAGAATCCCCGCAAGTGCCGCGGTCCAGAGCGTCTTGCGCCAGTAGGCGTTGCGGGTCCGGGTCAGGGCGAGCGCGACAGCGAGCACAGCGCTCAGCACCAGGGCGCGCAGGCTCCAGGTGGCGAGGAACCCGATCATCGCCGCGGCGCTCGGCGCGCGGCGGCGACTTTCGCCGCGAGGCGCTCCAGTTCCCGCCGCTCGAGCAGCCGCGCATCGAGCAGACCGACGAGCACGTCCTCGAGCGAGCCGTTGCAGAATCGGTCGAGGATGCCTTTGACGGCGCGGGCGGCGCCGACGG
>JAKADE010000423.1 GCA_021820785.1 Pseudomonadota bacterium | reverse complement strand
CGGCCGGGTCGCGCAGGCCGGCAGTGTCACGGTCGAGCCGTACCGCTCGATCGAGCGCTACAGCCACGTGATGCACATGGTCAGCGGCGTCAACGGCCGGCTCGCCGCCGGCACCGATGCGTTCGATCTGTTCGCCGCCGCCTTCCCGGCCGGGACTCTGGTCGGCGCCCCGAAGGTGCGCGCCATGCAGATCATCGATGAGCTCGAGCCGGTCAACCGCGGCCTCTACGGCGGTACGGTCGGCTACTTCGGCGCCGGCGGCGACATGGATCACGCCATCACCATCCGTACGCTGGTGTTTCGCGGCGACGAGTACAGTTACCAGGCGGGCGCGGGCATCGTCGCTGACAGCGTACCGGAGGCCGAGCACGCCGAAGTGCTCGCCAAGAGCGGCGCCATGGCGCGCGCGCTCGAGATGGCCCGGGAGGGGTTCTGATGGTACGGCTGCTGTTGATCGACAACTACGATTCGTTCACCTACAACCTCGTGCAGGCATTTCTCGTGCTCGGGGCCGAGGTGCAGGTGGTGCGCAACGACGCGATCGACGTCGCCGGGGCCGAAGCGCGCGACCCGACGCACCTGTGCATCTCCCCGGGACCGGGCGCGCCGCGCGATGCGGGCGTGTCGATGGCGATGATCCGCGCCTTCGCCGGGCGCATCCCGGTGCTCGGCGTGTGTCTCGGGCATCAATCGATCGTGGAGGCGTTCGGCGGCGAGGTGGTGCGCGCCGGACGGCTGATGCACGGCAAAACCTCCCCGATCCGCCACGACGGGCTCGGCGTATTCGCCGGCCTGCCCTCGCCGTGCGAGGTGGGCCGCTACCACTCGCTGATCGCGGCCGCCGAGCGCCTGCCGGCGACGCTGACGGTGAGCGCCCGCACCGATGAGGGCGAGATCATGGGGGTGCGGCACACCGAGCTGCAGGTCGAGGGGGTGCAGTTTCACCCCGAGAGCATCCTCACGAACGACGGGGAGCGGCTGCTCGGGAACTTCCTGGCGCAACGCGGCGGCCGGCTCGCGGGGGGAGAAGCGGATGTCCGCCGCGCGTGAGTTGCTCGAGCGGCTGCTCGAGGGCAACGATCTGACTCAGGCCGAGGCCGAGACGCTGCTCGGCCTGCTCACCGACGGGACGGCCGCGCCGGCGATGATCGGTGCGGTGCTCGCCGCACTGCGTGCCAAGGGCGCAGTGGCCGATGAGGTGCGCGGCTTCGCCGAGGCGATGCGCCGGCTGGCGCGCCAGCCGGCGCTGCCGAGCGGGCTGCGCGCCATCGACATCGTGGGCACCGGCGGGGATCGCTCCGGGAGCCTGAACATCTCCACCGGCACGGCCCTGCTGGCGGCCGCGTGCGGCCTGCCGGTGATCAAACACGGCAACCGGTCCGTCTCGAGCCGCGCCGGCAGTGCCGACGTGCTCGAGGTCCTCGGCCTGCCCATGCCGCTCGACGAGCGTGCCGCGGGAGAGTGTCTGGCGGCCTGCGGCTTCACGTTCCTGTTCGCGCCGCACTATCACTCGGCCACACAAGCGGTCGCCGCGGCGCGGCGTGCCCTCGGGGTGCGCACCGTATTCAACATCCTCGGGCCGCTGACCAACCCGGCGCATCCCCCGCTGCGGCTGATCGGCGCATTCAGCCTGCCGGTGAGTCAGCTGATGGCCGAGAGTCTGGCCGGCATGCAGATCGAGCGGGCGTTCGTGGTGCACGGCGCGGAAGGATGGGACGAGCCGACGCCGGTCGGACCGTTCACGCTGTTCGACGTGCGCCCCGGGCAGGTGCGCAGCGAGGTCCGCAGGCCCGAGGACTACGGACTCGAATGCTGCTCGTCGGCCGCGCTCGCCGGCGGCGACGCCGAACACAACGCAGCGGCGCTGCGTGCCGTGCTGCGAGCCGAGGCGCACGGGGCGCACCGCGACTGCCTGCTGCTCGGGACCGCGCTCGCGCTGGAGGTGGCCGGCGAGGTGAGCAGTCCGCGCGCCGGAATCGAGCGCGCCGCCCGGGCGATCGACAGCGGTGCCGCGGCCGAGGTGCTGCAGCGCGTCGAACGGGTGGGAGCGGCGCATGGGCGGTGATTTCCTGGCGCAGATGGCCGCCTCCAGCCGGGCCCGCGCCGAGGCGGCGCGGCGCGAGTGCTCCGAGGAGCGCATGCTCGAGCTCGCCCGCGCTGCACCGCCTGCACCGGCGCTCGACGGGTCGAGCGGACCGTTCCGGCTCATCGCCGAACTGAAACTGCGCTCCCCGGCCGTCGGGGCGCTCGGCAGCAGCGCCACGGACGTCGCGGCGCGAGTGCGCGCCTACGCCGAAGCGGGCGCGGCCGCCGTCTCGGTGCTGACCGAGCCGCAGCGCTTCGACGGCGATCTGGCACATCTGCGCGCTGCGGCCGAGGCGCTGGTGCCGCTCGGGGTGCCGGCGATGCGCAAGGACTTCCTCGTCGATCCCTATCAGATCGCCGAGGCCCGCGCCGCGGGCGCCGGCGGTGTGCTCCTCATCGTGCGCATGCTGCCCGATGAGCTGCTCGAGGCGATGATCGCGCGCACCCGCCTGCTCGGCCTGTTCGCGCTGCTCGAGACGTTCGATGCGCCGGACATCGAGCGGCTGCGCGCCGTCGTCGCCCGGGTCGGCAGCGCCGGGCTGCTCGCCGGCCTCAACAGCCGCGATCTCAGCACGCTCGAGGTGGTGCCGAGCCGGCTCGAGGCGCTCGCGCCGCTGCTGCCCGAGACGCTGCCGCGGGTAGCCGAGAGCGGCGTCTCGAGCCCCGAGGATGCGCGACGCATGGGCCGGGCAGGATATGACCTGGCGCTGGTCGGCAGCGCGCTGATGCGCACGCCCGACCCCGCCGCACTGGTCGCAGCGATGACGGCGGCCGGTCGGGCCGGCCAGGCGGAGCGCTGAGATGTGGGTCAAGATCTGCGGGATGACCACGCCCGAAGCCCTCGAGGCGGCCGTGGGGGCCGGCGCCGATGCCGTCGGTTTCGTGTTCGCCGAGTCGGTGCGCAGAGTCAGTGCACGGCGCGCGGCCGCGCTGGCCGCGACGGTGCGTGGCAAGGTGCGCTGCGTGGCGGTGACCCGCCATCCCGGCCAGGACGACGTCGACGAGATCCTCGCGCTCCTGCGCCCCGACGTGTTGCAGAGCGACGCGGTGGACTTCGGGCAGTTGCGCCTCCCGCAGCACCTCGAGCGGCTGCCGGTGCTGCGCGGCGCCTGCGCCCTGCAGGCGCTGCCGTCGCGGCTGTTGTTCGAGGGCGCCGTGAGCGGCGTGGGCCGGACCTGCGACTGGGGCGCGGCGGCCGAGGTGGCGCGGCATGCCGAGCTGGTGCTCGCCGGCGGGCTCGATCCGGACAACGTCGCCGCGGCCATCGCAGCGGTCCGGCCGTTTGGCGTCGACGTCTCCAGTGGCGTCGAGGCGCAGCCGGGGGTGAAAGATCCCCAGGCGGTGGAACGATTCGTGAAGGCGGCGCGCATGGGGTGCGCCGCAGTGCAGGAGCCGACATGAGTGTGAATGCAACCGAAGTCCTGGCGGACCTCGCCGCGGGCCGCCTGCCCGATGCGCACGGCCGCTTCGGCCCGTTCGGCGGGCGGTACGTGCCCGAGACGCTGATCCCGGCGCTGGAGCGCCTCGAGGCCGGCGTGCGCGAGCATCTGCACGCGCCGTCCTTCCAGGAAGAGTTGAGCGGGCAGCTCACGAGCTGGGTGGGACGCCCGACGGCGCTGACGTTCGCGGCGCGT
>JAKADE010000422.1 GCA_021820785.1 Pseudomonadota bacterium | reverse complement strand
GCTGTTGCCGAGTCCCGGGGGAGCACAATGACGAATGAGCTAGATCCGCGTGCACGCGGACACGATCAAATTGCCCGCTTGATCGCCGAGGCCGGTCCCCGGCCGGCGCCAGCGGCAATCCTCGAGCAGGAGGTTCGCGCTGCGGTCGAACAGGCCTGGCAGCAGGCCGCTGCGCGGCGGCGGCTGCGCCGGGGCGCGCGTTGGTTCGCGGCCGCGGCGGGTCTCGCCGTGCTGACCGCCGGACTGCTCTGGGTCGGCCTGTATCGGCGGGCCGTGCCGGTGGCGCCGGCCGATGCGACGCTGCTGGCGGTGCGCGGCGACGTGACGGTGCAGGCGCGGCACGAGCAGCGGTTGATCGCCGCCGGTACGCGTCTGCCGGCCGGAACGATCGTGCAGAGCGCGAGCAACGGATTCGTCCTGATGACCGTGGCGGCCGACTCGCTGCGCCTCGGACCGAACAGCCGCCTGAGGATCGGACCGGGCGGGCAGGTCCGGCTCGCCGCCGGTCGGATCTATGTGGAGACGAGCGAGCCGGCACGCGACGCGCCGCCGCTGGTCGTCAAGACGCCGTTTGGCCGCGTCTCGCATCTGGGTACACAGTTCCAGGTCCGGGTGCAGGCCAGCGCGATGGCGGTCAGCGTGCGCAGCGGTCACGTGCGCGTGAAGGACGCCTCGGGCCAGGTGCAACATCTGATTGCAGGTCAGGAAGTCGAGGTGCTCGGCGGGGGGCAGGTGCAACGCCGGGCGGTGAGCCCCTACGGGCCGCAGTGGGCGTGGGCGGATGCGCTGGTGCCGGATTTGCCGATCGATGGCCGGCCGCTCTCGGCGTTTCTCGACTGGTATGCCCATGAGATGGGATTGCACCTGGTGCTCGTCGGTGACGGCACGGCGGCGGCGGTGCGCCATACGCTCCTGTCGGGAAGCATCGCGGGGCTGACCCCGAATCAGGCGCTGGTGGCCGTCATGGCCACGACCCGGTTCGAATATGATACGAAGGTTCCCGGCGAACTGCGGATCCGCATGCCCAGCCCCACCAGCCGAGGCACCTGAAGCGAGACGGCGGTACTGATTGCGATGTTCTAGCCCTGTGTGGGCCGTGCTGCTGATCGCAGCCGGCCCCTGCGCCCTGGCAGCGGGCGCACGAGCGGATCATCCCCTGGTCACTCAGGTCCTGCGGCGTCTGGCGAGAACGGGAATACGTCTCATCTACAGTTCGCAGGTGGTTGCGCCCGGGCTGCGGGCCCGCCAGGCGGTGCGGGGCGCAACCCCGCTCGAGCAGCTGCGCTCGCTGCTCGGTCCACTCGGGCTCGAGGCGCGCCGCGTGGCCGGGGGCACCTATGTCATCGTCCCGGCGCCCGAGCGCGCCGCGGCGCATCCGCCGGTCCGCCTGCCGCAACCGCTGCTCAATCAGGTGGTCGTGCAGACCAGCCGCTATCAGACGCGCATTTCATCCAGCCGCACGGCGCAGCGCGCGGCGCTGGAGAATTCGCCCGAGACGCACAACGACGCGGTGCGCGCGCTGCAGGTCATTCCAGGTACGACGGCCGCCGGGTACACAGCCCGCACGCACGTGCGCGGCAGCCGCGATGATGAGGTCCTGTACCGCTACGACGGTGTGACGCTGCACGAGCCGTATCACCTGAAGGAACTGCAGAGTCTGTTCAGTCCCGTCGATCCGCTGGCAGTGGACTCGGTCACCGCCTGGACCGGGCTGGCGCCGATCAAATACGGCAACGCCATCGGCGGCGTTGTGAGCATGCGGCCGCGCCAGATCACCCGCCGCACGGTCGATCTGCAGCTGTCCGAGCAGGGCGCGAGCGCCATGGCGGGTACACCGTTTGCCGGCGGGCGCGGCACGGTATTCGCCGATCTGCGGCTGCAGAACCAGTTTGCCCCGGTCGGCTGGATCAACTCCGGCGTCGGGACCCCGACACTCAATGATCTGATCGTGCACGCGACCTGGCGCGCCGACACCCGCACGCAGATCGCCGCCGGCGTGCTCGCCATCGACGATCACCGCAAGTACTTCGGGAGCGAGAGTGCGCAGAGCAAGGGCGTCTCGGGCGGAGAGTACTATGCGTGGCTGCGGCTCGATCACCGCTTCAGTGCCGCCCTGGGCAGCGCCACGGTGCTCTCCGCCGAACAGTCCCACGAGAACGTCAACGGCACGGTCGAGGAGCCGAACATCGTGACCGGCTCGCTGTTCGAGCACAGCTGGCATGCCGTGTACACCCTGCGCCAGGAGTTGCGCGATGCGCCCGACGCGCGCTGGTACTGGCACGCCGGCGCGCAGGTGAGCTGGGTGCAGCTGGTCGACAGGTCGTTCGGTTCGGCGCAGTTCTCCGCGCCCTTCTATCCGGATCTGCAGCCGGCGCGTACGGCTCTCGCCAATGAGGCACTCGCGGCACATGCGCTCACCTATGCGCTCTACGGATCGGTTCGCTGGCAGGCGACACCGCGCGCGACGATCGATCTGGGCGTGCGCCGCAACGCCCGGCACTACATCGGTGGACCCTCCGATGCGCAATGGAACGTGCGGGCGAACCTGCGCTACCGGCTGACGCGGCGAACCTCCGCGCGGCTCGGCTGGGGTCAGGAGACCCAGGCGAACGTCCTTGATCCGCATCTGGAGAACGGCCGGTTCGATGCGCCGGACGTGCGGCGGCTGACGCAGACGGACTTCAGCCTGGATCATCGCTTCGTCGGGCGCAGCGCGGCACGCGCGGAGTTGTATTACAAGGACGAAGGATCGCCCTCCAGCTACACCGCCTATCTGTTCTCGCCGTTCCCGCTGCTGCCGGAACTGTCCGTCGACCAGCTGCATGTCAACGCGCAGCGCTCGCGCATGTATGGGGCGGAGCTGAGCTTCTCGACCGATCCCGTCCGGGCATGGAGCGGTACGGTTTCCTACGCGTGGTCCCATGCCGAGGATCGGGTCGCGGGCGTGTGGATCCCGCGCGCCTGGGACGAGCCGAATGCGGTCAAGCTCAACGCGCTGTGGCGCCACACGCCGTTCAGTGCCGCCGCCTCGCTCACCTGGCACAGCGGGTGGCCCTATACGCCGTTGCAGATCTCGGCGACGAGCTGGACCGATCCGGCGGCGGTGCGGCTCGCGTTCGGCCGGTTCGACAGCGCGCGCCTGCAGTCATTCTTCACCCTAGATCTGCGCCTGAGCTGGCAGCACCGTCTCGGTCGCGGCACGCTGCAGACGTTCCTCGACATATACGATGCGACCAACTCGGCGAGCACCTGCTGTTACAACTACACGGTGCACCGCTCCGAGTCGGGTCTGTACACGCTGACCCAGACTCGAGCGCCATGGCTGCTGTTCACGCCGATCTTCGGCGTGCGCTGGCACTTCTGAGCGCCGCGCAGCGGCCCCGCTGCGCGCACCTGCCGGCCGCGCGCAGCGCCCGGATGACCCGCGTGCCGCACCGCAAGTGTCACCGTGCGGCGACAGAAACACGCTGCGCCGATTGATCCGCACTGCTGCCCCCGTCTCACGTTCGGAGCGGCCGTCTCGGCCGGGCAAAACCCGCCCGGCTCCGCACTCGACAGGCAGGTGAACCGTGGATCAAGGCATGTCAGCCAGGAACCCTCTCGATCGGCGCTTCAACGCGCAGCGGATTCTCGGTGGCGTGCGCGCCGCGGCGGCGATGCCGAAGGTGTGCATCTACTCGCACGACACCTTCGGGCTCGGGCATCTGCGCCGCAATCTCGCCATT
>JAKADE010000421.1 GCA_021820785.1 Pseudomonadota bacterium | reverse complement strand
GGTGGAACGATTCGTGAAGGCGGCGCGCATGGGGTGCGCCGCAGTGCAGGAGCCGACATGAGTGTGAATGCAACCGAAGTCCTGGCGGACCTCGCCGCGGGCCGCCTACCCGATGCGCACGGCCGCTTCGGCCCGTTCGGCGGGCGGTACGTGCCCGAGACGCTGATTCCGGCGCTGGAGCGCCTCGAGGCCGGCGTGCGCGAGCATCTGCACGCGCCGTCCTTCCAGGAAGAGTTGAGCGGGCAGCTCACGAGCTGGGTGGGACGCCCGACGGCGCTGACGTTCGCGGCGCGTCTCTCGCAGGAGTGGGGCGCGCGGATCTGGCTGAAGCGCGAGGATCTGGCCCACACCGGGGCGCACAAGATCAACAACGCGCTCGGCCAGGCACTGCTCGCGCGCCGGCTCGGCGCGCGGCGCATCGTCGCGGAGACCGGCGCCGGCCAGCATGGCGTGGCAAGTGCCGCGGCCTGCGCGCGGCTCGGGCTGCCCTGCATCGTCTACATGGGTGCGATCGACATGGAACGCCAGGCCCCCAACGTCGGGCGCATGCGCCTGCTCGGCGCGCAAGTGGTTCCCGTCACCGCCGGCGATCGTACGCTGCGGGCGGCCATCGACGAGGCGCTGCGCGACTGGGTGTCCGACCCGCTCGGCACGTACTACCTGCTCGGCTCGGCCGTCGGTCCGCATCCCTACCCGTACCTGGTGCGCGAGCTGCAGGCGGTGATCGGCCGCGAGGCCCGCGCGCAGTTCCTGAAACTCGCCGGCGAGCTTCCCCAGGCGGTCATGGCCTGCGTCGGCGGCGGTTCGAATGCCATCGGGATGTTCCATCCGTTCGTGGGCGACGCGAGCGTCGAGATCATCGGGGTGGAAGCCGGGGGCAAGGGCCGCGAACTCGGCGGCAATGCCGCGACGCTCTCCTACGGGAAGCCCGGCGTCCTGCACGGCACCTACTCGATGCTGCTGCAGGATCGGGACGGACAGATCCAGGAAACCCACTCGGTGTCCGCGGGCCTCGATTATCCGGGCGTCGGCCCCGAACACGCACTGCTCGGGCGCATCGGGCGGGTCCGCTACGAGAGCGCCAGCGACACCGAAGCACTCGATGCAGTGCGCTCGCTGTGCCGCTACGAGGGCATCCTGCCGGCGCTCGAGAGCGCGCACGCACTCGCCGGCGCGAAGCGCTGGGCCGCGGCGCATCCCGGCGGCACGCTGCTCGTGTGCCTGTCCGGACGCGGTGACAAGGATATGCCGACACTGCAGCAGACGCTGCTCGCGGAGAGCACATGAACGCACATGAACGCATCGGCGCGGCCATCGGCGCCGCCAACGCCCGCGGCGAGCCGGCCGTCGTGGCCTACCTCACCGCGGGTTTCCCGAGCCGCGAGCGCTTCGCGTCCGATCTGCGCCGGATCGCCGCAGCCGCCGACGTGATCGAGATCGGGGTGCCGTTCACCGACCCTATGGCCGATGGCATGACCATCCAGCGCTCGAGCCGCATCGCACTCGAGCAGGGCGTGAGCCTGCGCTGGATCCTCGAATCGCTCGAGGCGATGGATCCGCCGCTGCACACCCCGGTGCTGCTGATGAGCTACCTCAACCCGCTGCTCGCGTTCGGACTCGAACCTCTGGCGCGCACCGCGGAGCGCGCCGGCGTCACCGGACTCATCGTGCCGGATCTGCCGTTCGATGAAGGCGAGACGCTGCACGAGACCCTCGCGGCGCGCGGACTCGCCCTGGTGCAGATGGTGACCCCGGTGACCTCGGAGGAGCGCCTGGAGCGCATCTGCGCACGCAGCCAGGGGTTTCTCTACGCGGTCACGGCGACCGGCACGACCGGCCGCAGCGTCAGCGTGCCGGCCGAGGTCACCGATTATCTCGACCGGGTCCGGCGCCACTCGCGCATCCCCGTCTGTGCCGGGTTCGGCATCCGCAGCCGCGAGCAGCTCGAGCGGCTGCGCGGGCATGTCGATGGGGTGGTGATCGGTTCGGCGCTGGTAGAGGTGCTCGAACGCGGGGAAGACCCGGCCGGGTGGCTGCAGACGCTGCGCGGCCGGGCGGGCGTCTGAGCCGGCGCTGCGCACCCGCCGGACCGGTGGTATCGTGAGCCGTCGGGAGAGCGCCATGTACACGCTCAGCATCGCCAAGCGGTTCCGCGGTCCGGCCCATTCGGCCAACGGCGGCTATTTTGCCGGCAGCATCGCGGCGCACGCCGGCCAGACCGTCACGGTCCGGCTGCTGCGACCCCCGCCGCTCGAAGAGCCCCTTGAGGTGCGTACGCTTGCGGACGGGACGCTGGCAGTGATGCTCGCCGGGGAGCGCATCGCGACGGCACAGCCGGCGCGTCTGTCACTGACTGCGCCGCCGGCGCCGCAGTATTTCGAGGCAGTCGAGGCCTCGCGCCGCTACGCCGGCTTTCAGCACCACCGCTTTCCGACGTGCTTCGTATGCGGCACGGAGCGGCCGCGCGGGGACGGGATGCGGATCTTCGCCGGGACACTGCCGGAGCGGGCGCTGGTCGCCGCCCCCTGGGTGCCGGATGCCTCGCTCGACCAGGGGGACGGCAAGGTGCGCCCGGAGTTCATGTCGGCGGCGCTCGACTGCCCCGGCTTCTACGCGGTGAGCGCCGATGACCGCATGATGCTGCTCGGGGAGATCACCGCGCACGTCAACCGGCTCGCGCACGTCGGCGAACGCTGCACTGTCGTCGGCTGGGCCCTGGAGTCCGAGGGGCGCAAGCACGGCGCGGGCACGGCCGTATTCGGCGAAGACGGCGACCTCTGCGCCAGTGCCCGCGCCCTGTGGATCGAGCCGAAACCCGCCTGAATCAGCGGTGCTGGACGACGCCGCCGCCCGGCACCGGCGACTCGATGTCCCCGTACGCCTCGCGGTAGTCCTCGAGGGACGCCCGGATCACCGCGGCCGCCTCGGCATGGCCGTAGCGCCCGATGATCTTGATGTGCTGCGGCTCGCCGGGCACGAGCTTGTAGGTCGCAAAGTAATGCTCCAGGCGCTCGATGAGCGTCGCCGGCAGCTCGTTGAGCTCGCGGGCGTGCCCCCAGACGTAATCGCCTTCGAGCACCGCGACGATCTTGTCGTCGGCTTCGCCGCGATCGACGATCTTCAGACCGCCGAGGATCCGCGCGCGCAGCAGCACCTCGGAGTGGGCGATCGGCCGTTCGCTGATCACGCAGATGTCGAGCGGATCGCCGTCGCCGCGATCACAGCCCGGCGCCAGGCGCCTCACCCGCTCGCCGCAGTAGGTCTGGGGGATGAACCCGTAGAGGGCCGGGGGCTGCGAGGAGGTGCGCTGCGGGCGGTCGACCCTGAGGTAGCCGGTTTCCTTGTCGACCTCGTATTTGACCAGATCGAACGGCGTGATCTCGATATAGGCCGTCACCACTTCCGGACAGTCCGGACCCGGCTCCAGGCCATGCCAGGGGTGGGGACGCCAATGAAAATGCGCCGTGCTCATATACTCTTCCGGCTTCCTGGCCGGCCGCGGACTTCGCCGTGGGCGCGCCAAACCTCAGGATCTCGAACGGATTACTTGCGGGTCGTGCGCTTGGCGGTTTTCTTGGCCGCGGCGGGGTCCTTCGCGCGGGTCTTGCCGAATGAGCCGCGATAAATCTTGCCGCGGCGGGTTCTGATGTCGCCCTTGCCCATCGAATCGTCTCCTCAGACGCTGAGAAATCGGGGGGCGCGAGTGTAGCAGAGCGCCCCTGCGC
>JAKADE010000420.1:1449-3739 GCA_021820785.1 Pseudomonadota bacterium | reverse complement strand
CTGCTGGCGCGCGATCCGGGTCTGCCGGATGCTCCGGCGGTGCGCGTGCGCCTCGTGGGGCTGCTCGCCGAGGCGATCGGCAGCCTCGGTATGGCCGGCGGCCAGGCGATCGACCTGGAGTCCGAGGGGCGCAGCCTCTCGATCGAGCAGGTCGAGCAATTGCATTCACTGAAGACCGGCGCGCTGATCCGCGCCAGCGTCATGATGGGCGCGGCCTGCGTGCCGGCACTCGATGCGCGCCTCGAGCGCGCGCTCGCCGGCTTCGCCGCGCCGATCGGGCTCGCCTTCCAGATCCAGGACGACCTGCTCGATGAGTTGAGCGACACCGCCACGCTCGGCAAGGTGGCGGGCGCCGACCGCGAGCGCGGCAAGTCGACCCATCCGGCGATTCTCGGCATTGCCGGCTCGCAGGAGCGGGTGCGGAACCTCAGCGAGGCTGCGCTTAAGTCCCTTGAACCGCTCGGCGCGAAGGCCGATGCGTTGCGCGCCGTGGCCGACTGGCTGCTCGCGCGGCGCAACTGACCGACAGGACCCGCGCATGTCAGCTACGCCAATGTCCGATCAGGCCTACCAGGACGAGATCCTGCCGCACGTCTCGCGCACCTTTGCGCTGACGATCCCGCAGCTGCCGCCGGCACTGCGCACCGCGGTCACGAGCGCCTACCTCCTGTGCCGCATCGCCGATACGATCGAGGACGAACCGGCGCTCTCGGCGCAGGACACCTACCGATTTCTCGGCGACTTCACCCGGGTCGTGCAGGGCCGTGCGGATGCCGGCGAGTTCGCCCGCCAGGTGGCCCCGCGGCTCTCCGACAGCACGCTGCCGGCCGAGCGCGATTTGCTCAGCAACACTGCGCGCGTGATGCGCGTGGTCGAGGGATTCGAGGCACGCCAGCGCAACGCGATCCGCCGCTGCATCGAAGTGATGAGTCACGGCATGCACCAGTTCCAGCGCACGGCGAGCGTGCGGGGGCTGGCGCGCAACACCGATCTGGACACGTACTGCTATTACGTCGCGGGCATCGTCGGGGAGACGCTGACGGAGCTGTTCTGCGGATACTCGGCCGATATCGAGCGGCACTACGATGCGCTGTATGCGCTCGCGCCGTCCTTCGGTCAGGGACTGCAGATGACCAACATCCTGAAGGACGTCTGGGAGGACCGGGCACGCGGGGCGTGCTGGTTGCCGCAGGAGCTGTTCACGCGCTATGGCGTCGACCTCGCGACGCTCCCGCCAGGCGGCGGAGCGGGCTTTCAGGACGGCATGATAGAGCTGATCGGGATTGCGCACCGGCACCTGCGCAATGCGCTCGATTTCACGCTGCTCATCCCCGGCGAGGAAGTGGGCATCCGACGTTTCTGCCTGTGGGCGCTCGGGCTCGCCGCGCTCACGCTGCGCAAGATCCAGGAGCATCCGGGCTTCACTGCCGGCACGCAGGTGAAAGTGTCGCGTTCGGCGGTCGCCATGACCCAGACGCTGACCAATTTCGCGGTGCGCAATGATGCGATGTTGCGCCGGCTGTTCGAGCGCGCCGCGCGCGGCCTGCCGCTCGCGGCGGGCGACGTGCCGTTGCGCCCGGCGGGCGTGCCGCCGGCGGCTTTCGAGGCCGAGCAGGCCCCGGCCCAGCTGCAGTGCGGTGGAGGTTCGCAGTGAACGACGAGTCGCAGAGCGTCGCGTTCGCCGATGCGCCGAGGTTCGCCCCGGCTGCGACGCGGCCCGGGCGGCTCGAGCGGGCGATCCGCGCGGCGCGCGATGCGCTGCTCGGGCAGCAGCAATCCGACGGCCACTGGGTGTACGAACTCGAGGCCGATTGCACCATCCCGGCCGAATACATCCTGATGATGCATTATCTGGATGAGATCGACCCGGCGCTCGAACAGCGTCTCGCGTGCTATCTGCGCGAACAGCAGCAAGACGAGGGCGGCTGGCCGCTCTATCAGGGCGGAGCGCTCGATCTGTCCTGCACGGTAAAGGCGTACTTCGCGCTGAAACTCGCCGGCGATTCCCCCGAGGCGGCCCACATGCAGCGGGCGCGCGCCGCGATCCTGGCGCGCGGCGGGGCGGCGCGCACCAACGTGTTCACGCGCATCGCGCTGGCGCTCTACGGGGAGGTGCCGTGGCGCGCCGTGCCGTACATCCCGGTGGAAATCATGCTGCTGCCGCGCTGGTTTCCGTTCCATCTGGAGAAGGTGTCGTACTGGTCGCGCACCGTGATGGTGCCGCTGTTCGTGCTGTGCACGCTCAAGCCCCGGGCGCGCAATCCGCGCCGCATCGATATCCGCGAGCTGT
>JAKADE010000420.1:0-1439 GCA_021820785.1 Pseudomonadota bacterium | reverse complement strand
GTTCGTGACGCCGCCGGAGCACGAGCGGCACTACTTTCACCTGCCCGGCGAGGGCAGTACGCTGGCGCGGGTGTTCTTCGCACTCGATCGGGTGTTCCGGCTGATCGATCCGCTGATCCCCGCTCCGATGCGCCGACACGCGATCGCCCGTGCCGAGGCCTGGACGCTCGAGCGGCTCAATGGCGAGGATGGTCTCGGCGCGATCTTCCCGGCGATGGTCAATGCGCTGGAGATGATGGTCCTGCTCGGCTACGGGCCCGAGGATCCGCGGCGCGTCACGGCCAAACGCGCGATCGAGAAGCTCGTCGTCGAGCAGGGCGATCGCGCCTACTGCCAGCCGTGCGTCTCGCCGGTCTGGGACACCGGGCTTGCCTGCCTGGCGCTGCAGACGGTCGGGGACGAGGAGAGCCTGGCGGCGGCGCGGCGCGGACTGGACTGGCTGCTGCCGCGGCAGGTGCTCGATGTGCGCGGCGACTGGTGCGCGCGCCGTCCCGAGCTCGCCCCGGGCGGTTGGCCCTTCCAGTACGGCAACGCCCATTACCCGGACCTCGATGATACGGCGGTCGTGGCGTGGTCAATGCATCAGGCGGACGATGCGCCCTCCTACGGCAAGAGCATCGAGCGGGCGATCGGCTGGCTGACCGGCATGCAGAGCCGTAACGGCGGGTTCGCCGCGTTCGATGCCGACAATACGCACTACAACCTGAACCTCATTCCGTTCGCCGACCACGGTGCGCTGCTCGATCCGCCCACCAGCGACGTTACGGCGCGTGTGGTCACGGTGCTCGGACGCATGGGCCGGGCCGAACACCGGCCGGTCATCGCGCGGGCGCTGCAATACCTGCGCGCCGAGCAGGAGGCGGACGGCTCGTGGTTCGGCCGCTGGGGTACAAACTACATCTACGGCACCTGGTCGGTGCTGGTCGCGCTCGAAGCAGCCGGCGTCGATCGCGACGATCCGATGGTGCGCCGGGCGGTCGAGTGGTTCATCGCCCGGCAGAACAGCGACGGCGGTTGGGGCGAGAGCAACGACAGCTACGATCGAACCCATCACGGCGAGCAACCGTTCCCCAGCACCGCGTATCAGAGCGCCTGGGCGGTGCTGGCGCTGATCGCCGCCGGTGAGCGTGATCACCCCGCGGTGCGCCGCGGAGTGGAGTATCTGCTCGAGAACCAAGATGACCGCGGCCTGTGGAGCCACCCGAGTTTCACCGCACCGGGCTTCCCGCGCGTGTTTTACCTGAAGTATCACGGCTACACGGCGTTCTTCCCCCTCTGGGCGCTGGCCGCCTACCGTCAGGGGAGGCCGCGCGCGCCTTGAACTGCGTGGGGATCGTCGCGGCGCTGGCGTCCGAGGCACGTGCACTCGCCCCGGAGCAGCGTTCTCTGGCCACAGGCGGTGTCTTCAAACTCGATGACGACGCGCTGCTCACGGTGAG
>JAKADE010000016.1 GCA_021820785.1 Pseudomonadota bacterium | reverse complement strand
TCTCCCTCAAGCGCGACTGCCCCGCCAGACGGCGATGCCGGCGGCGCGCAGCAGCTCGGCCGTCTCCGCGAGCGGCAGTCCAACCACCCCGGAGTAACTGCCCGAGAGCGACTCGACGAACACCGCGCCGTAGCCCTGGATGGCGTAGCCGCCGGCCTTGTCGCGTGGCTCGCCGCTCTGCCAGTACGCTTCACGTTCCGCCAGCGTCAGGTCGCGCAGTCGGACCGAAGTGACACTGACACGCACCTCGACGCTGCGCTCGCTCGCAAGCGCCACGGCCGTGAGCACTTGGTGCTCCCGCCCGGAAAGCCGGCCCAGCATCGCGAGGGCATCGGCGCGGTCGACGGGTTTGCCGAACAGCACCCCATCGAGCACGACCGCGGTATCGGCCGCCAGCACCGGCAGGCGTTCCCCGCGATTGCGCACCGTCATCGCCTTTTCCACCGCCAGCCGTTCGACGTAATCGTGCGGGGACTCTGCGGGCAGCGGGTTCTCATCGAGATTCGCCGGCACCGCCTTGTGGGGCACGCCGATCTGCCAGAGCAGATCGCGCCGCCGCGGCGAGGCGGAAGCGAGGCACACGAGCGCGGGGGTGGGCTCTGAGGTCATCAGTCGCGATGATACGGGTGATGGGCCAAGATGCTAAGCGCCCGGTACAGCTGCTCGGCGAGCACGACCCGCACCAGTGCATGCGGCAGAGTGAGCGCCGAGAGCGACAGCAGCAGGTCGGCCCGCGCGCGCACCTCGGGCGCAAATCCGTCCGGGCCGCCGATCAGGAAGGCTAGGTCCTGACCCGCGTGCATCCGGGCGGCCAGCCAGTCGGCGAACGGGCGGGTCGGCATCTGCCGGCCGTGCTCATCGAGCGCCACGACGAACTCCCCGTCATGCAGCGCCGCGAGTATCTTGCGGCCCTCGGTCTCGATGGCGCGGTGCGGATCCTGGCCGGCGCTGCGCCGACCCGGCTCGATCTGGACCAGCGCGAGCTTCAGCTGCGGGCCGAGGCGACGGACGTACTCCTCGTATCCCTGGCTCACCCAGGCCGGCGGTCGGGTTCCGACCGCGATCAGCCGCACGCGCATGGCGGGCGCCCCCGGGGGCCGCTACGGATGGCTGGGCGCGTGCGCGGGGGTCTCGGCCGCCGGACCGGCTTCCCACAGCCGCTCCAGGGCATAGAACTCGCGCACCCGCGGCAGCATCACGTGCACGACGATATCCTGCAGGTCCACCAGGACCCATTCGCCTTCGCGCTCGCCCTCCATGCCGAGCGGACGCACGCCGCTCGCCTTGGCCTGTGCAACCACGTGCTCGGCGAGCGAGCGGACGTGCCGGTCGGAGGTGCCGGACGCGATCACGAGCGTGTCGGCGACGTCGGTCAGGCCGCGCACGTCGATGACCTTGAGGTTCACGGCCTTCATGTCTTCAAGCGCGCCGATCACGACGCGCAGCAGCGCTGCGGCGCCCTTGGCGCGTGCGCGGGATCGGGTGGTCTTGCCGCGTCGCGCGGGAGTTCGGGTGGTCATGTTTGCGGAGAATAGCACTGGGTGTCGAGCAGAAGACGGCGCACCTCATCCGGCACCAGATAGCGCGGATCGCGCCCGGCGAGGATCAGCTGGCGCAGTTCGGTCGAGGAAATCTCGAGCTGCGTCACGGCGTGGATGTAGACCTTGCCGGCCGGCTGATCGTGCAGGTCGCGGATCGAGCCGGTGCCGTGATCGACCATGACCTCACCGAGCGGGCCATGGGTCGGCGCCTTCCAGCCCGGACGGTGCGCGACCACGACATGCGCCAGCTCGAGAAGCTCCCGCCAGCGATGCCAGTGCGGCAGCCCGAGAAACGCGTCCATGCCGAGCAGCAGGCACATCGAGCGATGCGGATGCTCGGCGCGCAGCTCGGCCAGAGTATCCACCGAGTACGACACGCCGCTGCGGCGCATCTCGCGGTCATCGACGGTGAAACCCGGCTCGCCGGCGACCGCCGCACGCACCATGCGCAGCCGCAGCTCGGCATTGGCGATGGTCTGCTCGCGGTGCGGCGGATTGCCGGTAGGCAGGAACCGCACCTCGGTGAGCCGCAGCAACTGGCGCAGCTCGAACGCCGTGCGCAGGTGGCCGTAATGGATCGGGTCGAAAGTACCGCCGAACAATCCGATGGGTTGCATGATTTCCGTGCACTCGGCCGTGCGCGGCGCACGGCCCTTCGGGCGCTATTTGAACATGGATCGCGGCGCCGACACTGCCGGTCGCGCACACAGGTCGGCCGCGAGCAGCGCCATCTCGTCCCAGGGGTCCCCGCGCAGCCGTCCCTTGATCATGCGGTCGGCCCGCGCGGCGCGCACGATCAGCGCCCGCAGCGAGAGCCGTCCGGCACGGCGCACCGCCGCTTCGAGCGCGGCACTGGGCCGCTGCCAGCCGCGCCCGCCGCCGCCCGGTCGGGTCAGCGCTCCGGCCAGATCGCGCAGTGCCTTGGTGAGGGCCCAGAGCACCAGCGTCGGCTCGGTGCCCTCGGCACGCAGCCCGGCAAGCACGCGCAGCGAGCGGCCGGGATCCCCGGCGAGCGCCGCCTCGGACAGCCGGAACACATCGAAGCGGGCGCTGTCGGCCAGCGCCTCGAGTACGCCGGCGCCGCCGGCCCCGGACCCGAGCAGCTGGAGCTTCTCGAGCTCCTGATGGGCAGCGAGGAGGTTGCCTTCGGTGCGCGCGGCGAGCAGCTCGAGCGCCTGTGCATCGAGCGACAGGCCGAGCCGCCGGCTGCGCGCGCGCAGCCAGGAAATGAACTTGCTGGGCTCCACCGGCCAGACCGGCAGCCACGCGCCGTGCTGCTCGAACGCCTGGACCCATTTGGCCGACTGCGCATCGCGGTCGAGCCGCGGACTGAGGACCAGCAGCACCGTGTCAGGATCGGCTCGCTCGAGCAGCGTCACCAGCACCGCCCCCCCGGCCGCACCCGGACGCGCGCTCGAGAGTCGCACCTCGAGCACCCGGCGCGAACCGAACAGCGACAGCGTGCCGGCCGAGGCGCGCACCCCCTCCCAGTCCGCGGCCCGTTCGATGAAATGCACTTCGCGCTCGGTGAAGCCCACGGCCCGCGCGCGTGCGCGCACGGCATCGGCGGCCTCGGCGGCGAGCAGCGGCTCGTCGCCCGAGATCAGGTACGCCGGCAGCAGTTTTTGCGCGAGGTGGGCCTCGAGGCTGTCAGAGGTGAGTTTCAAGCGGGAGCGTCGCGGACGGCAGGAGCGGCGATTATAACCGGGGCAGAGCCGGCGCAGCCGGGCAATCTTGGGCCTGCCCGCACCGATCTGCTACGCTGAAAAGCACCATGACGAGTGCTCAACGAACCGCCAGCGCGCGCCGCCGGCTGTATCCGCCCCTCAAGGCCTACCGCACCGGCCGGCTGCGCGTCTCGGACCTGCACGAGATCTACTTCGAGGAAAGCGGCAATCCGCAGGGCAAGCCGGCCGTATTCCTGCACGGCGGCCCCGGCGGCGGTACCGACCCGAAGATGCGCCGCTTTTTCGATCCGGCGTACTATCGGATCGTGCTGTTCGATCAGCGCGGCTGCGGCAAGAGCCGGCCGCACGCCGAGCTGCGCCAGAACACCACGTGGGATCTGGTCGCGGACATCGAGCGGCTGCGCGAGCACCTCGGCATCGAGCGGTGGCTGGTGTTCGGTGGCTCGTGGGGCTCGACGCTGGCGCTCGCCTACGCGCAGGCGCACCCGGGACGGGTTACGGAGCTGGTGCTGCGCGGCATTTTCATGCTGCGCCGCTGGGAGCTGGAGTGGTTCTACCAGAACAGCGGCGGTGCCGCCGCCCTGTTCCCGGACCTGTGGGAACAGTATCTCGAACCCATTCCGCCGGCCGAGCGCACCGACCTGATGCGCGCCTATTACGCCCGCCTCACGAGCGAGGATCGGGCCGAGCGCGCCCGCGCCGCGCAGGCATGGTCTGCATGGGAGGGCGCGACGAGTTATTTGCGCACCTCGGAACAGTACGTCGCAAAATTTGCCGCGGGCGCTTACGCCGAGGCGTTCGCCCGCATCGAGTGCCACTACTTCGTCAACGGCGGTTTCTTTCGCAGCGATGCGCAGCTGCTCGAGGACATCGGCCGCATCCGGCACATCCCGGCGGTGATCGTCCAGGGCCGCTACGATGTGGTCTGTCCGATGCGCAGCGCCTGGGACCTGCACCGGGCGTGGCCGGAGGCGGATCTGCGCATCGTGCCCGATGCCGGACACTCCGCATTCGAGCGCGGCAACCTGCACGAGCTGGTGAGCGCCACCGACCGGTTCCGCTGAGCGCACGGGTACACAGGACAGTGCAGAAGGATCCGCCCATGAGTCGCACAGACACACAGCGCGCCCGGCCACTCGGGACCGCCCGCCCGGCGCAAGGCCGCGCGCCGCGCGCAGCAGCGCTCGGCGCGGCGGCCGCGCTGCTCGGTGCAGTGCTGGGCGCGGCGGCACCCGCCTGTGCCGGCACCGACGTCAATGTGCTCTACGCCGGCTCACTGGTGAATCTCATGGAACAGACGGTCGGCCCGGCCTTCGATCGGGCAAGCGGCGATCGCTTCCGCGGCTTTGCCGGCGGCTCGAAGCTGCTGGCCAACGAGATCGCCGCACGGCTGCGCCGGGCCGACGTGTTCATCAGCGCCGCGCCGGCGATCAACGCTCGGCTGATGGGCCGGCGCAACGGCCGCTGGATCGGCGCCTACCTCACCTTCGCCCGCTCACCGCTGGTGATCGGCTACAACCCGCAGAGTCGGTTCGCGCCGCTGTGGCGCTCACGGCCGTGGTACCAGGTCCTGCAGGAGCCGGGCCTGCGCCTGGGCCGCACCGACCCGAAACTCGACCCGAAGGGGGCGCTCACGGTGCGTCTGCTGCGCCGCGCGGCGGTGCGCTACCACCTGCCGGGACTGGCGCACCGCGTGCTCGGCGCGGCGGAGAATCCGGCCCAGGTGCTGCCCGAGGAGACGCTGCTCGGGCGGCTGCAGTCCGGGCAGCTCGATGCGGGGTTCTTCTACTCGACCGAGACCGCCGCGGCCGGGATTCCGTCGGTGCGGCTGCCACCGAAACTCACCCCGGAGGCCCTGTATACCGTCGCACTGGTTCGGGACGCCCCGCATCGTCGCGCCGGCGTGGCGTTCATCGAGTTTCTGCTCGGCCCGGTCGGGCGCAAGCTGATGCGGGCTCAGGGCCTGCGGGTATTCGCACCCGTCGCCAGCGGCGATGAGCGAACCCTGCCCGGACCGCTGCGCCGCCTCCTGCACGGCGGCGCACACCGATGAGCCGCACGCGCCCGGGGGCTGGCGCCCGCGGGCCGGCGCGTCCGCCCGCCTAGCCGCCCCCCCGTGTCGCGATCGCTCGCCTCCCCCCTGCCCTGGCTCGCCGCACTGCTGGCGATGTATCTGCTCGCCCCGCTGCTTGCCGGCGTGCAGGCGGCGGCCGCCACGCACTGGAGCGGCGTCGATTACGGCGCACTGGCGCATGCCTGCGCCGTATCGCTCGCCAGTGCGAGCCTCGCGACTGCACTGACGGCGCTGTGTGGCATCCCGCTCGGCTGGCTGCTCGCGCGCGTCCGCGGACGCGCCATGAATCTGCTCGGTCTGCTCGTGCAGCTGCCTCTGGCGTTGCCCCCGCTCGCCAGCGGGGTGCTGCTGCTGTTCCTGCTCGGCTACCACGGCCCGCTCGGACGGCTCGCCCACGGCGCGCTCACGGACTCCTTCGCAGGCATCGTGCTCGCCGAGACCTTCGTGTCCGCACCGTTCGTCATCATCGCGGCGCGTTCGGCGTTTGCCGCCATGGATCCGGCGATCGAGGATGTCGCCGCGACGCTCGGCCGCAGCCGGCTCGCAGTGTTCCTGCGCGCGACGTTGCCGGCGGCGCGCCCGGCACTGCTCGCCGGTCTGCTGCTCGCATGGCTGCGTGCGTTCGGAGAATTCGGGGCCACGGTGATGGTCGCCTACCATCCCTACTCGCTGCCGGTGTACACCTACGTGGCGTTCGGCGAGCAGGGTCTGCCCGCGATGCTGCCGGTGCTGCTGCCGGCGCTCGTCCTGGCGCTGGGGGTGATGGTCCTGAGCAGCCTCGCCGGCACCCGCCGCGCGATCCGCACTCCGGCGCTGATCACACCGCGCCGGGCAGTCAGTACCGCAGCGCCCGAGCTGCCACCCGCTCCCGGCGGGCTGTCGATCGCGTTCGAGAAGCCCTTGCCCGGCTTCTCGCTCGCCGTGCACTGGCACAGCACGGCGCGCCGGCTCGCGATCCTCGGGCCGTCCGGTTCCGGTAAATCACTGACGCTGAAACTGATTGCGGGCCTGGAGCGGTGCCCGCACGGCACGGTGCACATCGGGACGCGCGAGTTGAGCGCGCTGCCGCCGGAGGCGCGGCGCATCGGCTACGTGCCGCAGAGTTATGCGCTGTTTCCGCACCTCGACGTGCGCGGTCAACTCGCGTTTCCGGCCGGTGCCGATCCGGCACTGGCGGCCCGCTGGCTCGAGCGCCTCGGGCTCGGTGCGCTCGCGCATCGTCGGCCTGCGGAGCTCTCCCTGGGTCAACAGCAGCGCGTCGCGCTCGCCCGTGCGCTGGTGCGGCCCACCGAGCTGCTGCTGCTCGATGAGCCGTTTTCCGCGCTGGATGCGCTGCTGCGCGCGGCGCTGCGCCGCGAGTTGCGCGCGCTGCAGATGGAGCTGCCGGTAGTGACGCTGCTCGTGACCCACGATCCGGGCGAGGCGCTGCTGCTCGCCGATGACATCCTGGTGCTGGCCGAGGGGCGCCCGCTGCAGAGCGGTCCGGCGGCCGAAGTGCTCCGTCGTCCGGTCAATGAGCTCGCCGCCCGCCTGCTCGGTGCCGAAGACGTCAACACCGCCGTCAGCGTCGGCGCACACGAACTCGCGCTCGGCCGCGGCGCGACATTGAGCCTTCCCGGCGCGCCGCTGCCGGCCGGGCGGTTTGGCTGGAGCGTACCGGCCGATCGTGTCTGGTTGCACCCGGGCGGCCGCTATGGCGGGATCGTCGAGCGCTGCACCGATGGACCGCTGCCCCGCGCCCTGATCCGCTTCGGCGATGCGTCGATCAGCGCGGCATGCGCGGGTGGACTGCCCGCAGGAGCGCCCTGCCGGTTCGATCTGGACACCGAGCGCATTCAGGTCTGGCCGCTGCCCTAGGGACCCCGGCCCCGAGCGGCCACAAAATGCGCGGCCAATCCTGCACCCGGAGTGTTCGCCGGGGCAGACAGGGATTATCCTCTTTACGAGATCGCGGAGACGGTCCGCGAACCGCAGTTCGGAGGTGCACGCCAGATGGTCACCACGATCCGATGTGTCGCGCCGCACGGCGGCGCTGCGAGCCGGCTGTGCACCGACTGCAGATTCCTCGAGCCGCCCGGACCCTGAGCATGGATGCGAAACACGACCCGCATGCGCCGCGTGATGCATGGCAGACCGCCCAGGTGCTCGATGCGCTGCCGCTGTTCGTTGCGGTATTGAACACCCGGGGTGAGCTGCAGTACGTCAATCGGGCGCCCTTGCAGGGCTCGGGACTGAGGCTTGCGGCCCTGCGCGGCCAGCACTTCGCCGAGACACCCTGGTTCGAACACTCCGCACTAGAGTGTGAGCACGTACGCCGCACGCTGGCCCGCGCCGCGGCCGGGGAGAGCGTGTGCGAGGAATTCGACGTCCACAGGCTCAAACCCAGTGACGGCCAGATCAGGATCGAGGCCACCTTCAGCCCGCTACGCGATGCGGTGGGAGGCATCCGCGGCATCGTCGTCACGGCGGTGGACATCACCGATCACCGGCAGCAGCGCGCACGCGTCGAGTGGCTGACACGGATCCTGCGGCTGCAAAGCGGCGTCAATGCCGCCATGGCACACATTCGCGACCGCGACGAACTGCTCCGCGAAGCATGCCGCCTTGCGGTGGACGGCGGTGGTTATCACAACGCGGCACTGTGGATGACCGAGCCCGATGGCCGCCGCGCGCGACTCGCCTTCCGCGCCGGCGGCGCGGGCATCGATCTGCCCGACGATCTCGTCATCGGCGATGGTTCCACAGCCGATGCCAGCCTCACCGCCCGCGCCCTGCGCACCGGCAGGATCTGCATGAGCGATCTGCGTCAGTCCGAACCGCCGGTCGGCGGCCGCGAGCAGCTGCTCGCCTTCGGCTATCAGACCCTGACTGCACTGCCGCTGATCGTGGAAGGCAAGGCCGTTGCCGCCCTGTCGCTCGCCTCGCTGGACCGTACCCAGATCGACGAGGAACATCTGGCGCTGCTGCAGGACATCGGCGCGACCCTGTCCTTCGCACTGCATTCGCATCACGTGCAGCATGTCGCGGATTTCCTCCAGCACTTCGATCCGCTGACGGGACTGGCCACCCGGATGACGTTCCTTGAGCGCCTCGAACGCATGATCGGGGAGGATGCGACCCTGCCCGTGGAACGGGCCGTCGTGACCTTCGACGTTCGCCGACTGACGCACGTGAACGAGAGTCTGGGCCGGCATGCCGGCGATCTGCTGTTGCAGGCGGTCGCCGAGCGCCTCAATCGAAATGCGCTCGGTGCAACGCACGCGGCATATCTCGGCCGCGGCACATTTGCGCTGATCGTAGCGGGCACGCAGAACTCCGAAGACAGCGTCATGGCGCTGCTCGAGGAGACCGTGTTCGCCCAGCCGTTCGAGCTGGGCGGCCGTACGGTGCGCACCTCGTGCCGCATCGGCGTCGCACGCTACCCGCGCGACGCCGCCCACGGCGCGGATCTGCTGGAATTTGCCGAGGCGGCCCTGAAGCGTGCCAAGGATTCCGGCGAGCAGTACCTGCATTATCAGCTGCAGATGCATGGGGAACTCGCCGAACAGCTCCTGCTCGAGCATCAGTTGCGCGACGCGCTCGACAATGAGGAATTCGTCCTCTACTACCAGCCGCAGGTCGACACCGCGAGCGGCGCGATCGTGGCGCTGGAGGCGCTGCTGCGCTGGCGGCATCCGCAGCACGGCATCGTGCCGCCGGACCGCTTCCTGCCGCTGCTGGAGTCCTCCGGTCTGATCGTCGCAGTTGGCGCGTGGGCATTGCAGCGGGCCACCGACGACACGGGACTCTGGCACGCGCGGGGTATCGCGCCGCTGCGTGTCGCGGTGAACGTCGCACCCGTTCAGCTGACGCGCCGGCGCTTCGTGCAGGACGTACTGCGGAACGCCAGGCGCTTTGCACCGGGCTGGGCGCTCGACATCGAGATCACCGAGAGCGGCTTCCTGCACGACGTGCAGGGGGCAAACCGCGATTTTGGGGAACTGCGGCGTGCCGGCGTGCGCGTAGCCCTGGATGATTTCGGCACGGGATACTCCTCGCTCGGACTGCTCGCACACCTGGAAGCCGATACGCTGAAGATCGACCGCAGCTTCATCGCAGGACTTCCCGACGATGCGCGCGGCGTTACGATGGTCGCGAGCCTCATTGCAATCGCACGTGCCTCGCAGATGACGGTCGTGGCCGAGGGCGTGGAGACCCCGCCTCAGTTCGAGATGCTCAGGCGCATGGGCTGTCACTACACCCAGGGCTATCTGCACGCCCGACCCGCGCCACTCGAGACGATCAGCGCGCTACTGCCGACGGCGGGCCCACACGTACCCTGAGCGGCAAACAGGGCCGCCCGACACTCGTTGTCGGACCTGAACGCCGGGCGTATCATCGTTCCGCTCGATGACACGAACGATCGGCCCGCCGGAACAATGCCCGCCAGGGCGGCTCCGGCACTCCAATGAACATAGAGCTTACGCTCTACAGGGGACAGCATGGGCATCATCACCTGGTTGATTGTCGGTCTGATCGCCGGCTGGGGCGCCGGTAAAGTCATGAAAGGCGGCGGCTACGGGGTCCTGATGGACATCGTGCTCGGGATCCTCGGCGGCCTGCTCGGCGGATGGTTGTTCGGTGTACTGGGCATCTGGCACGGTGGCAGCCTGATCGGCTCGATCATCGTCGCGTTCATCGGCGCAGTCATCCTGGTCTGGATCACGCGGCTGCTGAAGAAGGCCTGAGCGGACCGGCGCGGCCCGCCGCGGCGTAGCCGACCGTGATCTTGCACGACCCGCCGCGGTGCTCACTTGCGGGCATCGCGCTGCGGCGGCTCGTGGACGAGGATCTGCCGGACTGGTATGCGTATCTGTCGGACCCCTCGGTCATCGAACACACGAGTTGGGATCTGCACGGACTCGAATCGCTCGCGGCACTTCTGCGTCGCCACCAATCGCAAGACCCGGCCGCCCCACTGCGCTTCGCGATCATCGATGAGCGATTGGGCAGCCTGCTCGGGACGATCGGCTTGCATACGATCTCGCTCGAGCACCGCAGCGCCGAACTCGCCTACGATCTCGCGCGCCCGTACTGGGGCCGCGGAATCGCCACCGCGGTCTGCGGCGCCGTCACGGCCTGGTCGTACGCAACACTCGGCTTGCAGCGACTGCAGGCCACGGTGCTGGAGACGAACGTGCGCTCCGAGCGCGTCCTGCTCAAGTGCGGCTTTACATTCGAGGGCCTGCTGCGCGCCTACCGTCAGGTGCGCGGTGCACCTGGAAATTTCAAGATGTACGCGCGGCTCGCCGGCGATCCTGCGGGCGCCGCCTGAAACCGTGACCTGCCCCAGTGGGGCCACACTGCCACGGGAAGGATGTCAGATGGCGGTCCGCCGGCCGGCAGGAATTGCATCCGGCTTGTTCATCTCAGGTTCCTTCCCGAGGATAACCGACCGTCTGCGCGAACGTGACGAACTGCTCGCGGGGCAGCTGCAGCGCACGGGTCAGTGCGCGATAGTCGATCGCGCCGCGGAACACCGTACCGAGCCCCTCGGCGGCACAGCACAGATACACGTTCTGCCCGATGAATGCGGCATCCACCGAGGCGTACAGGCGGCGCTCGACGAGCGACAGACCGCTCATCCGCTCGCCGTGCGCGACGTAGATCAGATCGAGCGGCGCGGTCCCGGCAAACTCCTGAGTGCCCGTCGCGGCGCGGATGTCGTTCGGCAAGTGTGCGATGAGCGTGCGGCCCTGCGGTTCGAATAGCCATACGCCAGCCGCCATCGCAACATACACGTCGATGACCATCACGTGACGCCAATACGGCGCGGTGCGCTCGCCGCTCTCGCGATTGACGCCATACGCAGCCCACAGCAGGTTGGAGAGCACCTGCGGGGTGAGCGGCCGGTCGGAAAACTCCCGGGTCGAGCGCCGCTGCGCGAGCGCCGAATACAGTGGCATCCCGCCGCGAACTCGCGGCGGCGGCAAGGCCACCAGGCCTTCGCGCGCTCTGCGTCGCCGGGGGCGCGCGGGTAGGGACACTTCTGTCTGAGACGCTGCACGAAGAGTTGGGTTCATGACGGTCGGCTCCCCGAGCGCCGCGCGCATGCGGTACGACGGCATTTCATACGCCTAACCCGGCTGCGCCGATAGTGAGGGAAATCCCTAGGCG
Organism: Pseudomonadota bacterium; assembly: GCA_021820785.1. The sequence continues at coordinate 6,815 of JAKADE010000016.1, read as the reverse complement.
TCGCCGCGCCTGCGGCGCCACCGCCCTCGAGTCAGAGGACCCCGGGGCCGTTGCTGCGGGCTCTACGGATGGCGCAGGCGCCCGTGGTGCCCGACAGTGCACCGCACGGGGCGGGCACGCGTGGCCCGCGGCTGGCGCGTCGGCCCGTGTGCAGGCCCGCACCGTTGATTCGGATCGGGGCCCCCACGCGCCGCATGAGTCGTTCGAACCGCACCCTCTCGCCCCTCGCAGCGCCGTCGCTACCGGCGAAACTCGCGTACCTCGCCGATCCGCGCCACCACACGCCGCGGCCGCGCTCGGTCGAGTGCATCGAGACGCACTACGCGTGGGTATTTCTCGTCGGGTCGTATGCCCTGAAGCTGAAGAAACCGATGCGCCAGACGTCGATGGACTATCGCACCCTCGCGGACCGGGAGCGCGCGTGCCGCACCGAGCTGCAGCTGAACCGACGGCTCGCGCCGTCGGTTTATCTCGGCGTCACCGCGCTGAAGCAGACGCGCTCCGGGCGACTGTCGCTGCGGTCCGGAACACGGATCGTCGACTGGCTCGTGCGGATGCGCCGGCTTGCTCCGCAGCGCAGCCTCGAACGGACGCTTCTGCGCCGTGGCGTCACGGAGCGCGACTGGGCTCGGCTGGCGGCAACGCTCGCGACATTCTTCGCACGCGCCGAGCGGCGACCGATGAGCGAGGCGGCGTATCTGGCGCGACTGCAGCGGCAGACGGCTCGAGCGTCCCGGGAGTTGTGCGCGGCCGACCTGGGCCTCGATGCGCGCCGGGTGGCGGCGCTGACGAAGGTTCAGCGACAGTTCCTCTCCGCGCACGGCGCGCTCCTGCACGGACGCGCCGCACAACTGCGCGACGGGCACGGCGATCTTCGTCCCGAGCACGTGTTCCTGGATTCGCGCGCCTCGCGGCTGTGCGTGATCGACTGTCTGGAATTTGACGCCGACTTGCGGCGGCTCGATCCGCTCGAGGAAATCGCTTTCCTGGCCCTTGAGTGCGCGCGCCTCGCCGGCGCCCGCAGCGCCTCGCATCTGATTGCGCATTACCGCCGCTTCAGCGCCGACTGCCCACCGGCGGCGCTGATTGACTTCTACATGAGCCGCCGCGCCGCGGTGCGCGCCCAGATCAGTGCCTGGCACCTGCGCGATCCGGCCTTCGCGCTCGAACGGCCGGCCTGGCGCGCCCGCGCGGAGTCGTACCTCGGCGACGCACTGCGCCTGGGGCGCCGTGCGCTGAGCCGCGCCGGCCGTTCGGCCGCCAGGGCCCGCGGCGCAGCGCGCCGGGTCACTCCCCGGGGCGCACCGGCCACTGCTCGAGCAGCGGTGCCACCGGAACGCCGGTCGCCATCCGCCGCACGACCTGGCCGAGCAGCGGCGCGACCGACAGCGTGACGAGTTTGCCCGAGGCATGCGCCCCGCCAGCGGTCGGCACGTCGAGACCGACACTGTCGGTCACTACGATGCCGCCGATGGCCTCGGCCGCGGCCAGCGCATCGAGACTGCCCGGCTGTGGCGCGTGCGTGACGGCAACGTAGACGGATTCGGCTCCGGCCCAGCGGCTGGCCTGCGCCGCACGGATCAGCGTTCCGCCGGTCGCGCACAGATCGTCGAGCACGATCGCGGTGCATCCGGTCACGTTCCCGAGCAGGCTCCCGCTCGAGACGACATCCTTCGCACGACGCTTGGTGACAAACGCGAGTTCCACTTCGCGGCCGAGACGCGCGATGAGCTGCTCGCGGAAGATCTGTGCGCGCTTGATGCCGCCGACGTCCGGGGAGACCACGGCAAGCCGCGCCGAGGGGTTTCGGCCGGCGAAATGCGCGGCCATCATCGGGATTGCGCTCAGGTGAACGGTTGGAACCCGGAATGCGTTGTCGAACGCCGCCGGGTTGTGCACATCCAGACCGATGACCACATCTGCATGTGCCGCTTCGAGCAACTCGGCAACGTACCGGGCGCTGACCGGATCGCGCAGTTGCGTGCGGCGGTCCTTGCGGGCGAACGCCAGGTACGGCACGAGCACCGTCGCCGAGCGGGCGCCGGCGTCATGCAACCCCTGCAGCAGAAACAGCAATCGCACCAGCCGCTCGCAGACCGGCACGGCCGCGCTCGCGGCGAGCGATTGCACGATGAACGTCTCGCGGCCGCGCACCGACTGCAGCGGCCGCAGTTTGAATTCCCCGCCCTCGAAGCGACGCGCTTCGATCGGCAGCTGCGCCAGGCCCGCCTCGCGCGCGACGGCCGCCGCGAGCACACCGCTCTCATCCAGGCCAACGAGCACCGCCTCGGCAGCCATCAGCTCGCCTCGCGCTGCGCTCGCCCGAGGGCCGGGGCACACAGGTGCTGCTCGAACCATGCTCCGGCCAGCGCCGAGACGTGCTCCAGCGCACCTGGCTCGGCGAACAGATGCGTCGCGCCTGGCACGACCTCCAGGCGCACCGCCGTCCGCAGCTGCGCAAGCGCCGCGCGATTCAACGCCAGGACCTGCCGGTCTTTGCCGCCTACGATGAGCAGCGTCGCGGCCCGCACCGCCGCGAGCGCAGGCCCCGCAAGATCCGGTCGGCCGCCGCGGGACACCACCGCTTTGACGTAGGGCAGACGGGCGGCAGCGGCGAGCGCGGCGGCCGCACCCGTACTGGCACCGAAATACCCCAGCGGCAGATCCGGCAGTGCGGGCTCCGCGCGGACCCACTCCGTGGCGGCGGCCAGCCGATCGGTCAGCAGCGCGATGTCGAAACGCATCGCACCCGTCACCGCATCGATACGTTCCTCCGCCGCGGTCAGCAGATCGAACAGGAGCGTGGCGAGCCGGAACGCCGAGAGGTACTGCGCAACGTAGGTATTGCGCGGGCTGAGCCGGCCGCTGCCGCTGCCATGGGCGAACAGGACGAGGCCGCGGGCCCCCCGCGGCACGCGCAGCAGTCCCTCGAGCCTCACGGCTCCGAGCTCGATCGCGACACTGCGTGCGCGCACGGTGTTCATGGCGGTTTCATTCGGCCATTGCGGGCTCGGCGCGACCCTTTGCGAGCAAACGCGACACCTCGGTATCTTCGATCTGCTCGAAATGCTCGTACCACTCCCCGATCGCCAGCAGCCGTGGCGGAACGTGCACGATCACCACGTCCTGCGCTTCGGCGCGAATGGGACCGAGCGCCGCGTGCGAGGCCACGGGGGCTGCCGCAATGATGTGCGCGGCGCCAGCCTGATGCGCGGCACGGACGGCCGCGAGCATGGTCCATCCGGTGGCGATCCCGTCATCGACCAGGATGACGGTCTTGCCCTTGAGCCTCAGGGGCGCAAGTCCCGCCCGGAACAGCCGTTCGCGACGCTCCAACTCGCGCCGCTCGCGCGCGACCAGAGCGTCGAATGCCGCGCCGAGCGCTTCGCCATCGCGCACGATCCGCGGATCGCGCACCGTAACGCCGCCCCACGCAATCGCGCCGATGGCAAACTCCGGCTGCCCCGGCATCCCGATCTTGCGTACCAGCATCACATCGAGTGGCGCGCCCAGGCGGGCCGCGACCTCGACGGCCACGGCGACGCCGCCGCGCGGGAGGCCGAGCACGACCCAGGGTGGATGCAGTGCTTTGCGCTCCAATTCGCGGGCGAGGGCGACGCCCGCAGCCGCTCGATCGGTGAACCTGTGGCGCAGCGCCATGGTGGTCGGTACCGTGGGAAGTGTCCGGCGGCCCGCTCATGGGGCACCGGTCCCGGTGAGGACACGAGCGCACACTATGCAATGGCCCGGCAGGCGCGCCATACGGAAATACCACGCGGCGGCGCGGTCCGAAGCGCAGCCGTCCTGCCCGATGCGCTTGACGGCCACGGACGTTGCGGTTGCAATGCGCCACGCCTTTCGAGCCGGAGACGAACACGCCGTGAACGCCCAAGCGATCGAACAGATCGAGATCAAGATCGCCTTCCTGGAGCGGGCGAACGCCGAACTCAGCGACGTGGTATTCCGCCAGCACCGCGACATCGAGGCGCTGCGCGAGCAGATCGGGGCGCTCGCGTCACGGCTGCAGACCTACGAATCAGACGTCACCCCGCGCACACCGGAGGAGGAACGCCCGCCGCATTACTGAGCGGCGCGACCGATTTGCGCGCGATGCGCCCTGGCATCCGCCGCGGGCGTGCGCGTGCATCCGCGCAGCCCGCCGGCACGGTCAGTCCCGGCAGCGACCGGTAGGCCCGTCCGATGCGTCAGTCACTGCGTGACGGCGCAGCCATGCGCGCGCATCCTCCGCGTCGCGCTCGAACCAGGCCCGCGTGCTGCCCAGACGGAAGCTGTAGCCCCACGCGTCCATGTCTGCAAATATCCGCTCGCGCCCGACGCCGGCCAGCGCATCCGACAGCAGCACCTGCAGATAGCACACGGCGGACTCCTCCGCATCGTCGCCGCCGGCATTGGTGTCGAGCGCCGCGCGGCGCTCGGGGCTCATGCAGATGAAGTGACACGCCTCGTGCAGAATGGAGTGCACCGGCGTATCGGGTCGGGCGTAGAGCGTTGCGCCGCGCAGCCCCGCCTCGCACTCACCCCAATAGGAGCCCGGGATCGGCTCATCGGCGGCCAACAGCTCGAGGGTCATCCCGTAGCGCGCCAGGAGCGCCGCAACGCCCGCCGGCCCCAGCCCGCCGAGCCTCAGTACGTCGCGCGTCACAGCTTGGCGAGTCGGCGCATCACGATGTCGGCGAGTTCCCGTCCCATGGCTCCGGTGAGAATCGCCTGCTCATGCTCCGTGGCGAGCAGCAGGTTCTCGCTGAACGTGTAGGAGCGCGAGGTACGCACGGTCTGCTTCTTGAGCAGCGTCTTGCCGCCGGCGACTACCGAGAATTGCACCGCGTAGTCGACCTCGTACTCGGTCGGCCGGTTGGTGGCCGATACCGACAAGACCCGCTTCACCCGGCTCTCGTGCACGACGATGATCGCCGAGGCATGGGCAGGCGCGCCGACCGGATGCGCCCCGGAGATCAGCAGGTCGCGGCGCAGGCTGTGCACGAAGTCACTCTGCTGGTCGGACGCCTGAATGTAGGGCCGGCGCATCACCGCCGGCAGTACCGTGCGGCCTTCCAGATGAAACCCGCAGCCGGCCAGCAGCAGCACGGCGGAGGCGGCCCAGGCGCAAGCCAAGCGGCGCAGCAGGGTGGATGTCATGGCGGCTCAGACCACGATGTTGATGAGTTTGCCGGGCACGACGATGACCTTGCGGATCGGCTGGCCGGCGACGAACCGGGTGACCTGCTCGTCGGCGAGTGCCGCTTCGCGCACCAGCGCCTCGTCGGCGCCGGCGGACACCTGGATGCGCCCGCGCAGCTTGCCGTTGACCTGCACGACCAGTTCTACCGTGTCCTGCACCAGCGCGGCGGCGTCGACCTCGGGCCACGGCTCGTCGACCACGGCGCGCTCGTGTCCGAGCGCCTGCCACAGCGCATGGCTGAGGTGCGGCACGATCGGGGCCAGCACCAGGGTGATGATCTCGAGCGCCTCGTGCCGCACGGCGCGGCCGCCCGGGGTCGCATCATCGAAACGCCCGACCGCATTCAGCAGTTCCATGCAGGCGGCGATCGCCGTGTTGAAATTGCGCCGGCGGCCGATGTCGTCCGTCGCCTTGGCGAGCCCCTGATGCGCGGCGCGCCGCAGGGCTCGCTGCGCCGGGCTCAGACGCGCCGCGTCGAGTGGCGGCGGCAGCCCCCCGCTGACGTGCTCGTAGACCGCGGTCCACACGCGCCGCAGGAACCTCGAGGCGCCCTGCACACCCTCGTCCGACCACTCGAGTGTCTGCTCCGGTGGCGCCGCGAACATCGTGAACAGCCGGGCGGTGTCGGCCCCGAAGCGGGCCACCAGGCCCTCGGGATCGACGCCGTTGTTCTCGGACTTGGACATCTTGCCGAGGCCACCGTACTCGACCCGCACGCTCTGTCCGTCCGGCCCGGTCGCCTCGAAGATCTCGGTCCCGTCCGCAGCGCGCTGCGTGCGCACGTCGGCCGGGTTGTAGTAGCGGCGCCGTCCATCGGCCGCGACGTTCGAGTAGATGTGATTGAGCACCATGCCCTGAGTGAGCAGGTTGGTGAACGGCTCGTCGCAGTGCACCAGTCCCAGATCGCGCATGACTTTGGTCCAGAAGCGCGAGTACAGCAGGTGCAGGATGGCGTGCTCGATGCCGCCGATGTATTGATCGGCCGGCAGCCAGTAATCGGTGCGCGCATCGACCATGGCCTGGTCCTGATCCGGACAGGCGTAGCGCAGGTAGTACCAGGACGAGTCGACGAACGTGTCCATGGTATCGGTTTCGCGGCGTGCGGTGCGCCCACAGCGCGGGCATTCGCAGCGGTAGAACGCGGCGGATTTCGCCAGCGGATTGCCGCTGCCGTCCGGCACCAGGTCCTCCGGCAGGCGCACCGGCAACTGCTCATCCGGCACCGGCACCTCACCGCAATGCTCGCAGTGGATGAGCGGAATCGGGCAGCCCCAGTAGCGCTGGCGCGAGATGCCCCAGTCGCGCAGCCGGTACTGCACGCGTTTGCGGCCGAGGCCGCGCCGCTCCAACTGCGCGGCGATGGCATCGACCGCGGCCTGAAAATCGAGTCCGGAGAACTCCCCGGAGTTCACCGTAATGCCGTGCTCGCCATAGGCGCTCTGCCAAGGCGCCTCGATGCGCTCGTAGGCGGCGTTCGCCGAACGGACCACCATGGCGATCTCGATGCCGTTGCGGCTGGCGAATTCGAAATCCCGCTCGTCGTGGGCCGGAACGCCCATCACCGCGCCTTCGCCGTAGCTCATCAGCACGTAGTTGGCGACCCAGACCTCGATCG
>JAKADE010000015.1 GCA_021820785.1 Pseudomonadota bacterium | reverse complement strand
CAACTGGGTCTGGAGTGTGCCTCTGAGCCTGAGCGAGTGATTGCCGGCAGCCGCGTGCACCGGTGCTATCGATGGCGGTGCGCCGACGGCGTGCTGTTCGTGAAGACCGCCCCGGCGAAGGCGAGCGCGAGGCTCGCCGCCGAAGCGGCCGGGCTGCAGGCGCTGGGTGAGGCGAACGCGATTCGTGTGCCACGGGTTCGGGCCCAGGGCGTTGCCGGCGACGACGCCTTCATCGCGCTCGAGTGGATCGAGGCGCGGCCGAATACACCATCCAGCGAGCGGGAGCTCGGAAGACGGCTCGCTGCGCTACATGCGGTGCACGCTGAACGATTCGGCTGGGAGAGCGACAATTACATCGGGCGCTCTGTCCAATTGAACGGCTGGTGTGAGCGCTGGGCGACATTCTGGCGTGAGCGGCGCCTGCGCCCGCAGCTCGAGCTTGCGGTGCAGCACGGGTATGGACGACTGCTCGAAGCGCTTGGGGCGCGAGTGCTCGAGGCGGTCGAGCCACTGCTGTCCGGACACCAGCCTGCGCCGTCGCTCCTGCATGGGGATCTGTGGGCCGGTAACTGGTGTACGGATCCCGAGGGTCAGCCGGTCATCTTCGATCCGGCCGTGTACTGCGGCGACCGGGAGACCGACCTGGCCATGACCCGGCTTTTCGGGGGGTTCGAAGCGGATTTTTATGCGGCCTACCAGGATGCGGCGCCCCTGCCCGAAGGCCACGCATTACGGACGGACCTGTACAACCTCTACCACGTGCTCAATCACGCAAATCTGTTCGGCGGTGGCTATGTCGAACAGGCGCGCATCCTCATCGAACGGCTCCTCGCGCACACGCGCGGGTGAGCTGGCGGGCAGGCGCTACCGCGCAATTCGTGGTGCCGATTGATCTTTGTCAAGGATGCCGCGGAACCAGACGCGTAGCATGCGTGAGCATGGCTGCAAAATTCCCGGTCAATCCGGGCCATCCGGAGCGCATTTGCTGGGGCTGCGAGAAGTTCTGTCCCGCTGACGCCATGCGCTGCGGCAATGGCACTGACCGCGCGCAGCACCCGGTAGAACTCTGGGGACCGGATTGGAAGAGTTTCGGGCTCGACGCACCGGAGCTCGCCGCACCCGATCAGCGGCATCCCTGAATTGCTCGATACCGCAAGGGTGATCGGGCTCTTGTAGCCAAAGAGCGTGCGCGTGCTTGGCAAGCGGGTGAGGGCTGGTGTAGCATTCACGCCCTCGGTAACGCCATATGTCATTGTAAATCAATGACTTAAGAAATTATTCTGCGTTGCCACAGAACCCGGAGGCCGAATATGCGGCGCCGGTGCGGGATCCGGCTCTCCACCCCGGATCGATTCGCGTAAGGCTAGGTGGCAGAGTGGTCATGCAGCGGCCTGCAAAGCCGCGTACAGCGGTTCGATTCCGCTCCTAGCCTCCATTAGACCAACATGAGTCACTGCGGCAGGCAGTGTCCAGCCATTTCCTCGTGTTGTTCGAACACGGGGCTCGGAAACATCGAGCCCGCAGATTAGGATCTCACCCACTTCCACGTGTCGTCGAGTTGATCCGTCCCGAAGGTTCGCAATTCACCCTTCATCACAACACCCCCCCTGACGCACCACTCATCCCATGGTGGTGCCCCGACGATGGCGATTTTATCGAGGTTGTGCCGAAATCGAAAATCTACCTTCGTTTTTTTCCATGCCGCGGATAGATCCCAACCTCGGAAATCCGGATCCATGTAGAAGAGGGCGCGCAATCTGTCGAACTGATGGGACCGCTCCGCAAGCTTCGAAACGACACCTGATCATAGTCGGGGGCTGTCAGCGTTCCGGTAGAGCGAATTCCTAGGGCATTCCCGGCGCTCTCCTTCATGATTTCGATCATTCCTCGCGTCTCTCTTCGAATCAGACTGGGAGCGTGATGCGAGCGGAATCGACGAGTACGAACATCAGTCCAGGCGTTACAGGCGAACGAACCGTAAGCGGAGCGCGTTGCCGATCACCGATACCGAGCTCAGGCTCATCGCCGCCGCAGCGATCATTGGACTCAGCAGCAGTCCGAAGACCGGATAGAGCGCACCGGCGGCGATCGGGATTCCAATCGCGTTATAGACGAAAGCCAGGAAGAGGTTCTGGCGGATGTTGCGCATCGTGGCGCGACTGAGAGTGCGTGCGCGCACGATGCCCGCAAGGTCGCCTTTGACGAGCGTGACGCCAGCGCTCTGCATCGCTACATCGGTCCCCGTGCCCATGGCGATTCCAACTTCCGCCTCGGCTAGCGCCGGCGCGTCGTTCACGCCGTCTCCAGCCATCGCCACGGCGCGCCCCTCGCTGCGCAGGCGGCGCACGATGGCATTCTTATGGTCGGGGAGGACTTCCGCTTCGATGTCGGTGATACCGAGCTTGCGCGCGACTGCCTCTGCCGTAGCGCGATGATCACCTGTGACCATCACGATACGAATGGCGTCGTTCCGGAGGCTCTCGAGGGCCGCGGGCGTGCTCGCTTTGACCGGATCGGCGACCGCGATGAGTCCGGCGGCGCGACCATCGATTGCCACGAACATGGAGGTGGCCCCTTCGTGGCGCAGGCTCTCCGCCTGCGATTCGAGGTCGTCCGCCGGGATGCTCAGCGCCTGGAGGAGCGCGGTGTTGCCCACCGCCACCGGACGGCCGGCGACAGTGCCGGTCACACCCTTCCCGGTCACGGAGCGAAAATCTGCCACCTTGCCGAGGACCAGATGCCTCTCGAGTGCCGCGGCGGCGATGGCCGCCGCGAGCGGATGCTCGCTCGATCGCTCGAGGCTTGCGGCCAGGCGCAGCAGGGTGGCCTCATCGAACTCCTGAGCGGGCAGCACGACCGTCACCCGCGGTTTGCCTTCAGTCAGGGTCCCGGTCTTGTCCACAACGAGCGTGTCGATCTTCTCGAAGCGCTCCAGCGCTTCGGCATTCTTGATTAAGACGCCCGCCGTCGCGCCTTTGCCCACTCCGACCATGATCGACATCGGGGTCGCCAGTCCCAACGCGCAGGGACAGGCGATGATGAGCACCGACACGGCGGCGACCAGCGCATAGGCGAGCTGCGGCGACGGACCGATTAGCATCCAGATGGCGAACGCCCCGAGGGCCGCGAGGATGACGGCGGGGACGAACCAGCTCGAGACCCGATCGGCGAGTCGCTGGATCGGTGCACGGCTGCGCTGCGCCTCGGCGACCATCTGTACGATCCGCGCGAGCATGGTGTCTGATCCGATGTGCTCGGCGCGCATGACGAGCGCGCCCGTGCCGTTGATAGTGCCGCCAATGACCTTCGCACCCGGCTCCTTGGCGACAGGGATGGACTCGCCGGTCACCATGGACTCATCGACCGCGCTGGCCCCTTCGAGCACCGAGCCGTCGACCGGAACCGCTTCGCCCGGTCGCACGCGCAGCTGGTCCCCGAGCTGGACCGTCTCGAGGGGGACTTCCTCATCGCTCCCATCCGGGCGGATGCGCCGTGCGGCCTTGGGGGCGAGATTGAGGAGCGCGCGGATCGCCCCACCGGTCGCCGCGCGTGCGCGCAGCTCGAGGACCTGCCCGAGCAGCACAAGGACCGTGATGACGGCCGCGGCCTCGAAGTAAACGGGAACAACCCCGCCGGCGCGGCGCAGACTTTCCGGAAAGACGTCCGGGGCGAAAAGCGCCACGAGGCTGTAGAGATAGGAGGCACTGACGCCGAGCCCGATGAGGCTGAACATGTTGAGCGAGCGGCGGCGCACCGAATCCCAGCCGCGCTGAAGCAGTGGCCAGCCGGCCCAAAGCACCACCGGAGTCCCGAGTGCAAACTGAATCCACGCCGAAACGAGCGGCGGGACGTAATGGTGCAAGTTCAGCGCCCGGATGTGCGCGCCCATGTCGAGAAAGAGCAGCGGCACGGCGAGAGCCGCTCCCACCCAGAAGCGCCGCGTCATGTCGCGTAGCTCTGGATTCGACTCGACTTGGGCGGCCGGCTGCACGGGCTCGAGCGCCATGCCGCAAATCGGACAACTGCCGGGCTCGCTGCGCCGGATCTCCGGGTGCATGGGGCAGGTGTAAAGCGTGCCTGCAGGAGGCGAGAGTACGGCGCATGAGCCGGTAGCGTCATCCGGGTGGGTGTCGCATGCGTGTGCCGTGGGCTTTCCGGCTGATTCCGCAGTGGGCGCGGAAGGAGCAGCCACCGTTTCGCGGCGATTCCGCACGTACTGATCGGGGTGTGCTCGAAACTTCTCCCGGCACCCGTTCGAACAGAAGAGATAGGTGAGTCCGCTGCGCTCGATTCGATGAGCCGACCCGGGTGAGACCGTCATGCCACAGACGGGGTCCTTCGGTTCTTGTACGAGCGTCTCGTCCATGGGGCCGCCTGGCTCAAGCCGGTGTCGCGCGGGCTCTGTCTCATTCGAATGTGTGTCACGAGTGTTCATTGCAGTCCTCGCCTCCTAGTGATTTCAGGATCGGGCAGTCGGCGGGTTCACCGTGGCCGGGGCAGGTGCTCACCAAAGTAGACAGGGCGTCCCGCATCCGGACCAGGGCGGCGATACGTTCCTCGACGTCGGCAAGCTTCACCTCGGCGGCGCGCTTGACGCGCACAACGTTGCGCGCCTTGGAGAGCGCCAGCAGCTCGCCGATCTCCTTGAGGGAGAAACCCAGCACCTGCGCGCGCCGAATGAAGCGCAGCCGCGTCAGCTCGGCTTCGCTGTAGCGGCGGTAGCCGGATTCGAGCCGACTCTCGGGAGCCAGCAGGCCGCTGCGCTCGTAATAGCGCACTGTGTCGATGCGCACGCCCACCCGTTTGGCGAGCGCTCCGATGCCGAGGGATGTCATGGTGTACTTCCAGTGAATGTCCCAAAGGGCAGCCTACACCCTGGACCATGGTCCAGCGTCAAGCGTATCGCCTGGGACAGACAACGGTCACGTGAAAGAATACGTACACGCGCTCGCCTGGGCCAAAAAGCGTAAGGTCGGACATTACGTATATCCCCGAATACACCGCATATCGCCCGCTCTGCATGATGCCATTGGCGTAGGAACCATGACTTTCCATCATTGGTCAAGAGGCTGCGCGCCGGCCGGTGAACAGACGCGTGAGCAATATGAATCTGCACATCGCTCACTCTGGCGCATGGGGTCTCGCGATCATCATGATCGTGGTGGCCTCCTGGCTCTTCTACCGGTATTTCGCGCCCAAGGGCTGGCGCGAGTGGGCCGGCGCAGGCTTGGTTCAGGCGTTCATCATCGCCCTGTACGCGGAAATGTACGGCTTCCCGCTGACGATCTATCTTCTCGTGCGGTTCTTCCATCTCGACCGCCGCGGCTTGAACGCGAACTTGTGGTCGACGCTGCTCGGACTGGGCGATACCGGAATGTTGATCTCCATGCTCATCGGGTATCTGGTGCTTTTTTTCGGCATCGGCTTGTTCATCGAGGGATGGCGAGAACTCTACCGAGCGCACCAGGCGGGCAGACTCGCATCCGAGGGACTCTACGGTCTCGTGCGCCACCCCCAGTACGCCGGGCTTTTCGTGGGGCTCTTCGGAGAGGGCGTCGTTCATTGGCCGACCGTCTTTTCCGTGACACTCTTTCCGATCATCGTGCTTGCCTACACCCTGCTCGCGTACCGGGAAGAGCGGGACATGATCGAGAAATTCGGCGACCGATACGAGCAGTATCGGCGGCGCGTGCCCATGTTCTTCCCGAGACGGGGCGGTTGGCACCGGCTCATCGAGCAGGCCAAGCCTTAAGCGGCCCACGGTGTCGAGGCATCACTCAAGCCAGGAGACTCAAGTGAAATCCAGACTCTCAATTGCGTTGCCGGGCATTGCCCTGGCGTTGTTGGCGATCACGGCCGCGCAGGCCGCGCCCCCTTCACCCCGGCCGCCGGCGGCTCAAGCAACCGAACCGGCCGCGATGGCCGCACAGCATCTCAACGAGATGGAAGCTCGGATGAAACTCATGCAGGAGCAGATGCGGCGTATCCGCGCGACGAAGAGTCCCGAGGTGAGGGCGACGCTGCTGCGCGAGCACATGCACACCATGATGGAGCAGATGCAGGCCATGCGCGCCATGGGCGGGCGGATGATGTCCGGCATGATGCCTCGGGGAATGATGGGCGGTCCCTCGATGGGACACGGGATGATGGGTAACGGCATGATGGGTGGCGGCAGTCGGAATGCACCCTCCGCGCAACAGTGCCAGCGGATGCACGACCGGATGCGGGATCAGATGCAGAACCGTCTCGACATGATGCAACTGATGATGGAGCAGATGATGGGCCAAATGCAGGCGATGCAGGGAATGCCTACGGCAGGGAAGGGCCCGCAGCCGTAGCTTCCCTGAGGAGAGGAGCAATCCCCGGAAGCTCTTCCGCGTGTCAATGAATCTGGATGACGATACGAGTGAAACCCCACGGTAGCGCCCGTGGGGCGGCACCTCAGTGCCCTCACACCTCGAGTCGCGGTACTCAACTGCACGGAATGCCCGGGCAATGCCCGGCCTCCTCGGCGGTAGCGTTTGAGTTCGCAAAGCGTTAGTATGATAACCGCATGATGGGTCGACGACTTCATTCGCATTTCGTCACGCTGCTGCTGGCTCTCGTAACGCTCGGGTACGGTCAGCAGGTCTGGGCGTGTCCCATGATGCTGTCCCCGACTCCGGTCCCGATGCACTGTCCCATGACGGGTCACCGGGCGCCGATGCCTTGCGGTGGCACGTCTTTGTCCTGCGGAGCCTCGTGCGGGATGACAGGCGCCTGTGGGTGGGTGCCCGCTGGGCCGGCGGCTCGAATCGCGGGGATAGAAATCCCGGATGCGCACGCGGTCGCTTCGCCAGCGCCTGCATGGACCGTTGCCTCTCCTGTAGCGGCGCATCGAAGCACGCCACCGCGGGGACCCCCGCGGATCGCCACCGCCCCCTCGGCAGGGCGCGACACCTATCTTTCGACCCTGCGTCTGAGACTCTAACACTCCCCGTTGCGGATCGGTGCTTGCACGCCAAGCGTGTGCGGGCGCGTCATCGTTTGGGATCTGCAAACGGAGTGTCTTGTGCGTCAATACTCGAAAAGTCTCGCCGGCGTGGTCGGCTTGGCGTTGTTCATCGCCGTGAGCGCAACTCATGCCGCGGATCTCGCGCACCGGGACCGTGATGTGGCGCTTGCGGCGCCGCTGACAGCTGAGTCGTTCACCGTCGCGGTGCTTGCCCGAAACGCAAGTCTCCGGGCCATGCGCCAAGCGCTGGTCGCGGCCGTCTCCGGTATCCGCCCGGCCGGCGCGCTGCCCGATCCGATGCTGAGCGTATCGGCGGCACCGCGTACCTTCGGCAGCGCCATGGGAACGGGCGAGGACATCGAGGTGAGTCAGGCCCTGCCCTGGTGGGGCACGCTCGAGGTGCGCAAGGAGATCGCCCGAGCGGATGCGGAAGTGGCGCGTCACGACCTCCAGGCGCTGCGGCTGCGCCTCGCGGCGACGGCTCGAGGCATCTTCGCGGACTGGGTATTCGTTCACCGCGCGCTCCTCATCAATGCCTCCAACCAGTCCGTCATCGGCGAGCTACGGCGCATCGCCTCGGTCCGCTATGCGACGGGCAAGGCGCCGCAATCCGATGTGCTGCAAGCGGATGTCGAGCGCACCATGCTCGCGCAGCAGCAGCTCGAGTGGCAGCGCAAAATCGCCGTCGTCGCCGCGCGCATGAACGCGCTGCTCGATCGACCGCCCACTTCCCCGATTCCTCTGCCGGCGGCTTTACCCGCCCCGACGCAACTACCGTCCGAAGCGGCGCTCCTGCAGCGAGCACTGACCCACCCGCAGCTGCAGGCGCTCGAAGCCCAAGAACACGCTGCTCGGGCGAAAGCGTCGCTCGCAGGCAAGCAACGCTACCCGCAATTTCAAGTCAGCGCCGGTTACAACAGCATGTGGTCGGACCCCGCCATGCGGCCGATGGTGGGATTGTCCTTCACGGTACCGCTCGATCAGGGGAAGTACCGCGCGGAAATCGATGCCGCTCATGCGCAGGCTCGGCGGGCCGAATACGAACTCGAGAACCAGCGCGCCGCTCTGCTCGCCGATCTCGCGGCCGCCTATGCCTCAACGCGTGAGACGGCGAAGTCGCTCGCGCTCTATCGAGACGACCTCGTGCCGCTCTCGCGCGATGCGCTCGATGTGGCGTTGAGCGAATACAGCAGCGGCCGGGGCGGCTTTCTCGAAGTGCTGACCGCCGAGCAGCGCCAGCTCGACACCGCGCTCGGACTCGCCCGGGCGCGATCGGAGTACTTCGATCGGTGGGCTGAGTTAAAGCGACTGAGCGGCAGCAGGCTTGCGAGACGGAACGAGACGGGGACCTCGCCATGAAGACGAATTACCGTAGCGCATTTCTCACGGCGCTGGCCGTCAATCTGCTACTCCTCGGCGGCGGGGGGGCATTGTGGTGGCGCTCGCATTCGGCGGCGGTGTCGAAGGTCGCCCCGGCGGCGACCGCCGCTTCGAGGCCTCAGGCGAGCGCAGGGGCCGGGAGCCGTGGGCCTTCGCAAGAGTCGCCGCTCGCGCCAGTGCCCATCTCCTCCCAACAATTGCAGCGCATCGGGGTCAGGATCGGCGAGGTCCGGCGCAAGTCCGTCAGCGACGTGATCCGCACGACGGGCAGCGTGGCGGTCGACGAACGAGGGCTCGCGTACGTGCAGGTGCGCTTCGCGGGCTACATCCAGAAGGTGTTCGTCGACTCGACCTACCAGTACGTGCGCAGGGGACAGCCGTTATTCACCATCTACAGTCCCGAGCTCTTGTCCACTGAGCGGGAGTATCTGCTGGCAAGGGAAAGTCAACGGCGGCTCGCACGCAGCCCCGATCTGGCCGTGGCGCGCGATGCGACCTCCCTGGTAGACGCCGCGGCCGAGCGGCTTGCGCTTTGGGGTATCCCGCATCGGGAAATTGCGCGGCTGCGAGCGACGGGGCGAATCAGGCGGGATTTGGTCATCGACTCTCCGGTGAGCGGCTACGTCACCCAGCGCGAAGCGCTGCCCAACGCGTATGCCGAGCCCGGAACCCGACTTTATACGGTGGCGGATCTCTCGACGATCTGGGTGTTTGCCCACGTATTCCAGAACGATCTCGGGCGGCTCAAGGTCGGCGATCGGGCAAGCCTCACCGTCGACACGTACCCTGGACGGCGCTTCACCGGTCGGGTGGATTTCATCTACCCCGAGATTGATGCCTCGACCCGCACGGCGCGGGTGCGCCTGCGATTTGCGAACCCCACGTTGAAGCTCGTGCCGGACATGTTCGTCAACGTCTCGCTCGAGGCCCCGATGGGTGAGCAGGTGGTGATTCCGGCCTCCGGGGTGCTGCAGACGGGCACCCGGCAGATCGTGTTCGTGGACCGGGGCGACGGGTATCTCGAGCCGCGTGATGTGCGTCTCGGTGCCGAGGTTGGCGATGAATACATCGTTCTCAACGGTCTGAAGCCCGGCGAGCGCATCGTCACGTCGGCCAACTTCCTCATCGATTCCCAAAGCCAGCTGCAGGCCGCATTGTCCGCCTTCGCGCCGCCGCCCGCGGCACCGCGGACCGCAGGTGCTCCACGGGCGCGTCTCGCCGTATCCCTGCAACCGAATCCCCCGCGCGTCGGGCGCAATCTGATCCGCGTGACGCTCACCGACCCCAAGGGCGGGCCGGTCAACGGTGCGCAGGTGAGTGCGACGTTCGTGCTGCCGGCGATGTCGGCCATGGGGATGGCGGGCAAGCACGTTTCGGTGCAATTGAGTCCAGCCGGAAACGGCGCGTACCAGGGTTCGGTGACCCTGACGGGAGGCGGCACCTGGCAAGTCGCTGTCGTGGCCCGAAAAGGGGATCACGTCTTGGCGACTCACCAACTTTCGGTCGATGCGGCGGGAGGGATGTAGATGATCGCCCGAATCCTGCGCTGGTGCGCGGCGAACCGCTTCCTCGTCTTCACCGGGACCCTCCTCGCGATTGCTGCGGGTCTCTGGTCGATGAGGCATATCCCGATCGATGCGTTGCCGGACATCTCCGACGTCGAGGTCGTCATCCACACCCGCTGGGCGGGCCAGCCACCGAACCTCATCGAAGATCAGGTGACCTATCCCATTGTCACGACGCTGCTCGCCGCGCCACGGGTGAAGGCGGTACGCGCCCAGACGATGTTCGGCGACTCGTACGTGTTCGTCGTGTTCAAGGACGGGACGAACCTCTACTGGGCCCGCTCGCGCGTGCTCGAGTACCTGCAGCAGATCGAGGGTCGCCTCCCGCCAGGGGTTCATCCCGAGATGGGACCGGATGCGACCGCCGCCGGGTGGGTCTACGAATATGCGCTCGTCGATCACACTCACCGCTATAGCCTCGCCGATTTGCGCACCCTTCAGGACTGGTACCTGCGCTATCAGCTCGAGACCGTGCCGGGCGTGGCGGAGGTCGCTTCGATCGGCGGGTTCGTGCGTCAGTACCAGGTGAATCTGGACCCGGACAAGCTGCGTGCCTACGACATCCCGCTCTCGACAGTGATCGAGCGCATCCGCGCGAGCACCAACGAGGTGGGCGGTGGGGTGCTCGAGCTCTCAGGCGCGGAGTACATGGTACGCGGTCTCGGGTACATTCGATCACTGCAGGATCTCGCCGACATTCCGGTGGTTGTCAAGAACGGCACGCCGGTGTTGGTCAAGGATCTCGGCACGGTGAATTTCGGTCCCGCGCCTCGCCGCGGCGTTGCCGATTGGCAGGGTGAGGGCGAGACCGTTGGCGGCATCGTCGTGATGCGCTATGGCGAGAACGCCCTCAAGGTCATCCAGGCGGTGAAGGCAAAACTTGCCGAGATTGCCCCGTCGCTTCCGCCCGGCGTCACCATCCGTAGTGCCTACGACCGCGCAGGTCTCATCGAGGCTTCGGTTCACACCCTCGAGCGCGATCTCATCGAAGAGGCGCTGGTGGTGAGCCTCGTGATTGTACTGTTCCTGTGGCATTTCCGCTCGGCGCTGATCCCGATTCTCTCCATCCCAATTGCGGTCATCGCCGCGTTCATCCCGATGTACTTCCTGCACGTCTCGAGCAACATCATGTCCCTTGGGGGACTTGCGCTCGCGATCGGGGTGCTGGTCGATGCCGCCATGGTCATGGTCGAGAACGGCTACCGGCGGCTCGCCGAAGCGGATGGAGGCGCCGAGGGGCTGCCGGCCAATGGCCGCCCGGGCGAGGCCGCAGGAGTGCCGGTGGGCGAGGGCGGTGCTGCGCCCACGGCCCCGGCGCCGCAGGAGCGCCGCGCGCTCCTGCTCGGTGCGGCCGAGCAGGTCGCGCCGGCGCTCTTCTTTTCCCTGATCATCATCATCGTTTCGTTCCTCCCAGTCTTCCTGCTCAAGGGGCCAGAGGGGCGGCTCTTCACGCCGCTCGCCTGGACCAAGACGCTGGCGATCGCCTGTTCGTCGATTCTCGCGATCACCCTGGTGCCGCTGCTGATGCCGCTCTTCATCCGCGGCCGACTGCGACCCGAGTCGCACAATCCCATCTCCCGCCTTACCCGCGCGCTGTATCTGCCGGTGCTCAAGCTCTGCCTGCGCTATCGCCGGACGGCTCTCGCTGTGGCAGTGATCGTCCTTGCACTCACGGTGCCCCTTGCCCAGCGCATTGGCAGTGAGTTCATGCCGGCGCTCTACGAAGGTTCGGTGCTCTACATGCCCACCGCGCTGCCCGGCATCTCGATCACGCAGGTCACTCAGCTCCTGCAGGAACAGGATCGCATCATTCGCTCGTTCCCGGAGGTCAAGTCGGTGTTTGGCACGGCCGGGCGCTCCGACAGCGCGACCGATAATGCCCCGCTGGACATGTTCGATACCACCATCATGCTCAAGCCCCGCCGGCAATGGCCCGTCGGGATGACCTACGAGAAGTTGATCCAGCAGATGGACGCGAAGCTGCAATTTCCGGGGCTCACCAACACCTGGACCATGCCGGTTGCGGGCCGGCTTGACATGGAACTCACCGGCATCAAGACGCCCGTGGGCCTGAAGATCCAGGGACCGACTCTCGCGGGGATCGCTCGGCTCGGCGGGCGCATCAGCGATCTGCTCACCCGCCTGCCCGGTGTCGAATCGGTCTTCGCCGAGCGTGTCGCGCAGGGCCTCTACATCAACATCGCGGTCCACCGGCTCGAGGCGGCCCGCTACGGCCTCACCGTCGGGGACGTTCAACGCGCCATCGAATCGGGGATCGGGGGCGAGGATATCGCCGAGACGGTGCAGGGTCGCGAGCGCTTCCCCATCAACGTGCGCTACGCCCACGACTTTCGCAACAACCTCCCACAGCTCGAGCAGGTCGTGATCGCCACCCCCACGGGCGCCCAGATCCCGCTCGGCGAGGTGGCGACGATCACCTTCTCCCGGGGGCCTTCCATGATCCGGGACGAAGGGGGGCAGCTCACCGGATATGTGTACCTCAACCTGAGTACCTCGAACTATGGCGGCTTCGTGGCGCACGCCAACCGGCTCCTTCACGAGCGGCTTACGCTGCCTCCGGGGTACACCTACAAGTGGTCCGGCCAGTACGAGTTCGAGATGCAGGCGAAGCAGCGCCTCGAGCTCATCCTGCCGGTCGTCTTTGTGGTGATCTTCCTCCTCCTGTACCTCCTGTTCCGCTCGGTCGCCGAGGCGGCGCTGCTGTTTTTCCCTGCCTTGTTCGCGCTCATGGGCGGGCTGCTGCTGCAATCGCTGCTCGGCTACAAGTTCAGCGTCGCGGTGGCCGTCGGCTACATCGCGCTCTTTGGTATTGCCGTGGAGACTGCGGTGGTCATGATGGTGTACCTGCGCGGCGCGCTCGAGGAGCGCCTGAAATCGCACCATGCCCTGACGCGTGAGGAGCTCGAAGCGGCCGCGATCGACGGGGCCGTGCTGCGGTTGCGCCCGGTGCTCATGACCGTCTGTGCCGTCATTGGGAGTCTCGCGCCCATTCTCTGGGAGACGGGGATCGGCTCGGACGTGATGAAGCCGATCGCCTCGCCGATCGTCGGCGGCATGGTGACAGCGACGATCGCCGTGATGATTTTGGTACCGATCCTGTTCGTCATGCTCAAGGAGCATGCGCTGCGTCGCGGACGGCTCACGAATGAGGGAGCTGGGGATGCCGTCGGGGACGCACAGCGATGATGCGCAGAGCGCCTCGCGCGCCCCAGTCCGCCCGCACCATGGGCCATCGTGCGGCGCCACCTTCGCCGTGCGCGCTGACCCGTGAAATGCGGCCGCGTCGAGACTGTCAATGCGGGTCCATGCCCGATTTTTTCGCGGCGCCAGCCGTCGGCTGCCGCCCATTCGATGGAGGTGACTACCATGAACAAGCGAGTCTTGATCCCCCTGAGCCTTGCAGGCGTCATGCTGGTATCGGCCACGGCGTTCGCCGTGACGGATGCGGAGCTTCAGGCATGCTTCAAGGCGCATAGCCAGCTGATGGAGAAGCCCGCGCTGCGTAACCTGTACACGTGCTGGCGGGTGCACGGGTATCTGATGAAGAGGCATCAGTAGAACAGTCCGTATCGGGAGCGCCGGCGCTCGACGGCGGCGCTCCCGCACATCCCTGTGCGCGATCGTGCGGTCAGGCGTGCGACTTGACACGATTACACAAGACCGTGTACTAATGGCTCATGCGGTGTGCCCTTCAGACCCTCAGCATCCCCGCGAGCGTTGGCAAGGCGGCGCCCCGTGACCGCCCGCTCATCGATCTGAAGCACGCGGCGGCTCTGAGCCGGCTGCTGAAGATCTTTGCGAATGACACCCGCGTGCGTCTCCTTCACGCCCTCGAGCGGGGACGTGAGGTGTGTGTCACCGACCTCGCCGTCGCCGTCGAAATGGCACCGCAGGCCGTTTCCAATCAGCTGCAACGCCTCGCTGACCGGGGCATCGTCTCCGCGCGACGGGATGGGACGCGGCTCTACTACAGCATTGCCGACCCATGCGTCGTGGGAATTCTCGATCTCGGCTTCTGCCTGCTCGAGGAGACGGGCGAGCCCTTGCGACGACGAAGTACGCCTGTGGCGGGGCGACGCGCGTGAGGCATTGCGGCGCAGATTGCCTTCGTCCCGCGGACAATGCCGTAAAGCGCGTCACGCAGCTCGGCGACGTGCGCCTCGCCTACCGGGATGAGGGCAGCGGTCCTGCGGTGCTTCTTCTTCACGGCTGTCCCTTTGCCTCGTTCGTGTGGCGGCGGTTGATCCCGCAGCTCACGCCGACGCACCGCTGTATCGCTCCGGACCTGCTCGGCCTCGGCGATACGGAGACTCCGCCCGGGGCGGACTGGTCGCTTGCCGCCCAGGCCGAAACGATGATCCGCCTCCTCGACTGTCTCGGCATCGAGCGTGCTCACGTGCTCGGCCACGACCACGGGGGCGCGGTAGCCCAGGTGCTCGCCGCGCGCCATCCGACCCGCGTGGATCGGCTCGTTCTCACCGATGCGGAGGCTTACGACAACTGGCCGTCGGCGGAGGAACGGCCGTTCGCACGCATCACGCAAATGCCATTCCTGGGCGATCTCGTGCTCTGGCTCTGGTCGCGGAGAATCGTGCTGCGGGCCACGCTCGTGCGCGGCAAGGCGGTGTACGACGCACGTGAGTTGTCCGGTGAGTTCATCGATTTTCTCGTTCGCGCGAACCTCGCCGATCGTCACCGAAGAGCCAAGACGAAGCGCTTCATTGCCGAGCAGTTCGCCCCCGACAACAACCGGGTCACTCTTGACATACTCGATGGACTGCGGCGCTTCGACCACCCGACGCTCCTCATCTGGGCGGAGAACGACGCCCACTTCGGGCCCGAATGGGGCGAGCGGCTGCGCCGCGAGATCCCGGGAGCGCAACGACTCGAGCTCCTGCCTTCCACAGGTCACCTGCTCATGGAAGAGCGGCCGGAGAAGTTCGGGGCGCTTGTTCGGGATTTCCTCGCGTGAGATCAGTATGAGCGAAAAGACACTGCTCCTGTGGTTCAGCGTGATCTCGGTAATTCTCATTCTGTGGGGTGTAGTGTTCGCGGTGTTCGGTCTCGACGTCTTGCCCATCATCAATCGCGCTGTTCTGCTCCAGTGGGAAAGTGCGCTTTATGGCGCGATCATGATCGGGTGGGGTAGTACACTGTTCTTCGTGGGGCGCGCTGCGCTCCGGCGAGGCGACCGGAAACTCGCCAAGTCGCTCCTGCTCGGCATCGTGGTGTGGCTCGTGATCGAAGCGGCGTTCTCGGCCCGGTACGGCGTTTGGTTCAACGTTGGGGTCGACACCGTGGTGCTCGCCCTCTTCGCCGTGCCGTTGATCGCGGTGCTCCGTTCGGCGCAGGATGGCTGACGCTCGGACGACTTTGCTATGACCGGTGCCTTGGCGGTGGTGGCATCCCGTCCAGCAATTCCACCTTTCCGGCGGTGGTCGGCATACACGTCTTCCTGCGGCTCATTTGTGCGATCACCGGCAGCGGTGCAATACTCAGCCCAAAACACATCGGGCGTCTCCCTCGGTTCGGCTCGCTCGACTACTGGTCTTCATGCGGAATGTTCGTGGCCCTCGCTGCTCTTGCCGTAGCGCATTGGCGTGAGGGCTACCCTCTGTTCATTCCCGGTATGGGGGCATTCCCTGCTGCCTCCGTTGCCCGCCGCGGGCGCGACCCAAACGCTGGTCCGGTTGGAGGCGCTTGCACATCATTGGCATGGGAACGTCGAATATCTTGCTGGAGACCGCATTGCGCATCCGGAGAATCTCGCGCATACCATTCGCCACATGCGGAGTGTGACGACAGCGAATCCCGCGGCGCGCGGCCGGAAACTTTCGCCTGCAGGGAACCCTCCGGACTTCCGTGAGCGTAGATCGCACCGCTCGCGTTCGCGCGGTGAAGTGCAACCTGCTCAGCGGCCATCTTGCTGTATCGGCGAAGGCCCCGGCCGGCCACGGTGTGCGCCTGCGCTGTGGCCGTGGCGAGGGGATCTGAGGCCCAGATGAGGGGAGGGCGCTGGGGGTGCGGACCGTGACCTGGCACACTGCCCGGAAGGCCAGGCACATTATGGCTTCTTGCGCCGGCGGACGACGGGCTCGGTCTCTAGCGCCGCGATCAGCGGGCAGCGCACGTTCCCTACATTGCAGTGACACTGGTCGAGGAGCGCCGCGAGCGCCCCCTCGATTCGCCGCAGCTGCGCCAGCCGCCCCCGTACCGCGGCCAATTTGATGGTGCCCAGCCGTTCGGCTTCGTGACAATGCTTGCCGTCTTCGAGCGTGAGCAGGTCTTTCACTTCATCCAGGCGGAAGCCGAGTGCCTGCGCTTGGCGGACGAACCGTAGCCGCCTGACATGATTCTGGTTGTAACGGCGGATCCCACCAAGCGGCCGCTGGGGTTCCCCGACGAGGCCACGGCGCTGGTAGTAGCGGACCGTCTCCACGTTGACGCCGGCCTGTCTCGCCAAAGCGCCGATGGTGTAGGACTCGGGCATCTTGACTCCGTAGTCGAGTACGGTCTTAAGATACCCCCAATCTCGGAGAGCGCAAGCCACCTGCGCAGAGTGGCGCAAGGCGGCTCGGAACACTACCTGACCACCCCGACCGTCGAGCCGTTATGGGCTCGTCACGGCAATGAGGAGGATCACCCATGGCACTCGCCACACGCATTGCCGATAAGGCCGGACTCTTGGGCAGCATCGTCGCCGCGATGGGCTGCGCGTCCTGCTTCCCGGCCCTCGCCAGTCTCGGTGCGGCCATCG
Organism: Pseudomonadota bacterium; assembly: GCA_021820785.1. The sequence continues at coordinate 1,577 of JAKADE010000015.1, read as the reverse complement.
GCCTCGGCTTTCTCACGCGATGGGAGGGTTTGTTCATCACCACGCTGATCCCGCTCTTTGCCCTGCTGGCGCTCGCAGCGAATGCGCTGGGGTGGTTCAGTCACCGGCAAGTCTACCGTCTGGTGCTCGGTCTTATCGGACCACTGCTGGTGCTGTCCGCGGCGCTCCTGATGCGGTTCGCGCACCTCGCAACCGCCCCGCTTCTCTACGTCGGTCTTACGTTCATGCTCGTAGTGTCGGTATGGGATCTGGTATCGCCATCGGTGCGGCCCTGTGCCGTTCCCGCGAGCGAATCGTCGGCGAAGGGTTGAGCATTCGAGGCACGAAAGGATCTGACGGAGAACTCTCCCCATGCTACGTCTGAAAATCACCGGCATGACCTGCGATTCCTGCGCGATGCACGTGCGTGAGGCGCTCGAAGGCGTGCCTGGCGTGCGGGAGGCTCGCGTCTCTTATCCGGATGCGACAGCGCAGATTGCCCTTGAACGGGACGTTCCGTTGGAGCGCCTCGCCCAAGCCGTGGTGGATCGCGGTTACGGTGCGAAGCCTCTCGAGGGCGATACGGCGGTGCTGACGGGCGACGAGAAGGGCGTGCATATCGCGGTCATCGGCAGCGGCGGGGCGGCCATGGCCTGTGCATTGAAGGCCGTTGAGCGTGACGCACGGGTCACTCTGATCGAGCGCGGCACCATCGGCGGCACCTGCGTCAATGTCGGCTGCGTGCCCTCGAAGATCATGATCCGCGCGGCGCACGTTGCGCATCTGCGCGCGACGAGCCCTTTCGACAAGGGGATCACTGCGGCCAAGCCCACCATCCGGCGCGAGCAGCTCCTGGTCCAGCAGCAGGGACGCGTCGAGGCGCTTCGTCGAGCGAAGTATGAGGACATTCTGGCCGGCAATCCGGCGATCACCGTGCTGCGCGGCGAAGCGCGTTTCAAGGGCGCCCGGCGCCTGATCGTGAGCGCGACGGACGGTGACGAGCACACGGTGAGCTTCGACCGTTGCCTGATCGCCACCGGGGCGAGTCCGGCGATTCCGTCGATCCCCGGTTTGAAGGACACGCCCTACTGGACTTCCAGCGAAGCGCTGGCGAGCGATGCCATTGCGAGGAGCCTGGCGGTGATCGGCTCGTCGGCGGTGGCGCTGGAGCTGGCGCAGGCTTTCGCCCGGCTGGGCAGTCGCGTGACCATTCTGGCGCGTCACACGCTGTTGTACCGTGAAGATCCGCTGGTGGGCGAGGCGCTCGCGGAAGTTTTCCGCGGCGAGGGTATCGAAGTTCGCGAGCACACCCTGGCGACGCAGATTGGCTACGACGGCCTGGAGTTCGTCCTGCATACCGGCCGTGAGCAACTGCGTGCCGAGCGGCTGCTGGTGGCCGCCGGACGAACGCCGAATACGGCGGGGCTGGGTCTGGAGGGGATGGATATGGCACTCGATGGGAGGGCGGCCATCCGCGTCGATCGGACGCTGCGCACCAGCGTGCGCGGTATATTCGCCGCCGGCGATTGTACCGATCTTCCGCAGTTCGTGTATGTCGCTGCTGCGGCAGGCGCAACGGCAGCCGTGAACATGACGGG
>JAKADE010000419.1 GCA_021820785.1 Pseudomonadota bacterium | reverse complement strand
CCGATCGGCCTCGAAATCGCAGTTGATCGACGTCCTGGATCGTCTCCTGGCACCGTACGGTGGCACGAGTGCTTATGGCCGCGAGGATCAGTCTTCCAATCGGTTTCTGAGCGATGAGCTCGGCGAAATTGAGGTCAACGCGACGTACATTCCCGCGATCTTTCTCGCCGTTGCGATCTTTCTGGTCTATACGCTGCTTGCCCGCCTGATCACGCTCCAACGTGCTCAGATCGGGTTACTGAAGTCGTTCGGATTTTCCGGGTGGCGTATCGGGGTGCATTACATCGAATTCGCCCTCCTCATCGTTCTCTGCGGCCTTCTGCTCGGAATCGGGGCGGGCGCGTACTTCGGCGCTTCGTTGCTCGGCGTCTACCGCCAGTACTTTCATTTCCCGGTGCTCACGTACCGCCTCGATCCGGGAATCATCGTGGCGGCTGCATCCGCAGCGGCGGGGGCCGCCCTGCTGGGAGCGCTCGGTGCAGCGACCCGCACGGCATCGCTCGCTCCGGTTGATGCTATGCGTCCTGAATCGCCCCGCAGGTTCCAGCCCAGCCTTCTGGACTCCATGGGTTTCACCGGCTGGATGAGCCCGGTCGGCAAGAGCATTCTGCGCAATCTGGCGCGCCGGCCGTGGCGCGCTACGCTCTCCACGCTCGGAATTGCGATGGCGGTCGCGACTGTGATCGTCGGTCGTTTCATTTTCGGCGCGGTAGATCATCTGATGGCGATCCATTTCGATGCTGCCGAGCGGCAGGACATCACCGTGATGTTCCAGGATCAGCGCTCCCGGCGCTCCCTCGCCAGTCTGCGGGCCATGCCCGGGGTGCTCACCGCAGAGCCCTTCCGCCTCCTGCCGGTGAGGCTGCGCGTCGGCGCGCGCAGCAAAACCGTGACGCTGATCAGTGTCGCACCAACGTCGCAGCTGTTTCGGATCGTTGATGCCAACGGCTCTCCGATAGATATGCCTCCCAAGGGAATCGTCCTTACCGGCAAGCTGGCGAGGCTCCTGGCTGCCCACCCCGGAGAGAGCATCGACGTCGAACAACTGGATGGGCGCCGGCGTCATTTCCAGGCGCAGATGGTCCGTGTCTCCGATGAGCCGCTCGGCATTAGCGCCCATATGGACGGCTCGGCACTTGCCGCCGTACTTGGGGAGGATACTGCGGTGTCTGGCGCACGCCTGAGAATAGATACCGCATTTGCACCCGAACTCTATGCGACCCTGAAGCGAACCCCGGCCATTGCCGGCGTGACCATTCGCTCCGCGACCGTCCAGTCGATACGGCAGATCTTGAATCGAAGCTTCATCATCATGACGTGGGTCATGACGGGGTTCGGCGTCGTGCTCGTCGTCGGTGTCGTCTACAATAGTGCGCGGATTGCGCTCTCCGAGCGCGGGGCTGAACTGGCCAGCCTGCGCATTCTCGGCTTCACCCGCAGCGAAGTCACGCAGCTGCTGCTCGGGGAACAGGGATTGATCGTACTTGCGGCGATTCCGCTCGGCAGTGCGCTCGGTGCCCTCATCTGCCGGATGCTCGTACCCGTTTTCGATCGGGAGCTGTTCCGCCTGCCGTTCGTCTTCACCCGCTCGACGGTCGCATTTGCGGCCCTGGTTACTCTCGGTGCCGCGCTCGTCTCGGCCGTCCTCGTGACAGTGCGCATTGCGGGTCTCGATCTGATCTCGGTATTGAAATCCAGGGAGTGAACCTTGAAACTTGCGCGTAAGCCGCTCCTCGTCGCCGCCGTGCTGATAACTGCTCTCGTCGGCGGGATTCTGGCTCTGCGCAAGAAACCCATCGACGTTGAAGTCGCGCCCGTGCGTATCGGCCCCCTCGAAGTTTCCGTACAGGATCTGGCGGAGACACGCTCACATGACCGGTACGTAGTTGCCGCGCCCGTCTCGGGCCGGTTGCTGCGAGTGCTGCTGCGCGACGGCGATCCGGTCACGGCGGGTGAGCCCGTTGCCACTCTTGCGCCGCTGCCGCTCACGGCCCGGGAACGGGAAGAAGCGGTTTCTCAGGTGCAGTCCGCTGCCGCGAACGAGCGCAGCGCATTGGCTCAGCTCAGCCGCGCACTACAGGAACTGTCCCAGGCTCGTCGTGATCTGGTGCGACTTCAGTCGATCGCCCCGCAAGGCCTGGCGCCCGTACAGACCCTGGAACATGCCCGCACGCGCGTCGCGAGCCTGCAGATGGAGGTGGCTGCCGCTCGCCACCACGTAACCGCTGCCCAGGCGCAGTTGCGCGGTGCCCAGGCCGCCCTCGTGTCGATTCGCGCGCTTGGCGTTGGAAATGCTGCGACGCTCACCGTCCGGGCACCCGCTTCCGGTCACGTGTTGCGCGTGCTCGAGCCGAGCGAACGCGTGATCCTCTCCGGGACACCCGTGATGACCATCGGCGATCTGGCGCACCTCGAGGTGGTCATGGAAATGCTGTCGACGCAGGCGGTGCGGGTCGCGGCGGGCATGCCCGCTGAAATCCTGGATTGGGGCGGTGATCACCCGCTCCGTGCCCGAGTCCGCCGCGTGGAACCGTATGCATTTACCAAGGTGTCTGCACTCGGAGTAGAAGAGAAGCGCACGAACGTCATCCTGGACTTTCTTGACCCGCCAGGATCACTCGGCGATGGCTACCGGGTCGACGCCCGGATCGTGCTGTGGCGCGGCGCGCACGTCCTGCAGGCACCCCTGTCGGCCCTCTTCCGCTGTGCCACGGGTTGGTGCACGTACGTGCTCAAAGACAGTCGCGCCCGACTGACCGCAATCACAATCGGTCAGCACAACGAGGACGCCGTCGAGGTGCTCGCCGGTGTCTCCGCGGGCGAGCAGCTCATCATCCACCCGCCAAATGAGCTCAAGCCGGGTGATCGGGTGGCCGTGAGGCGCTAGGCGCCCTGCAGTTCGTCACCACCGCAGGGCGCCAACCCGTCCAGCCAGTGGGTCAGCCCGGCGGAAATTTCACCAGGATGGCATCGACGGCGTCTCGAATCGCGGGTGCAGAATTCTCGATGTCCTTCTGCGACAGAGGCTTCTTGGCCCACCCGTGCCATACCGGCCGATGCGTCTTCCCATCAAAGACGTCGATCGCGAGCGTACCCTCACGATAGCGCGTCACATCCACACCGGTTCCCCAGTAGGTGTATCCCCACCAGTACCGACCGTAGCCGTACCAGGGCCACGAGTACGGCCGAGGATAAGTGTGCACATCAACCCGTTCGCGCGAGCCGATCGTGAAGTCCACGGCGAAGTCTGCGTCAGCCGGATTCGACACGTAGCGGTAGCCCTTGTGTTCTAGTGCAGCGGTAATCGCCTCTTCCGTTCGTTCCACGACGAGCGGATTGCTGACGCCATACTGCTCGCGCGGCAGCCACGTAAAGGAATGATAATTGGCGAAATTCGCCGCTCGGTCGTAGTCGCTGCCGACCTGCATCGTTTCGCACCCGGTTAGTGCCAACGCGAAGGGCACGAGAAGCAGCAGACCGAACAGCACCCGGGCACGCCAACGCGTATCCCGTGAATGATTCGACGTGATGATCTGACTCATGGCACACCCACACTCGCTGTTGTCCCAGGGAAGGTCCTGCACGCGAACCTGCGCCGGGCGGAAGTCCGGGTCCATCCGTACCAGTACCGATCGGCCCCGGACCGCACGGCGCTCGCCGGATCGCGTCGAGAGACGCCGGCGCACTGTTGCAGCACCCGCCAGAGCTGACGCTGAGACGCACAACTGTCCCTATGGGGTCGGGCCCACCCCGCGACACCCGCATGCCTGTGCACGTGTGGCTCC
>JAKADE010000418.1 GCA_021820785.1 Pseudomonadota bacterium | reverse complement strand
CGCATTGGTAGACCTTGACCTCCTATACGACCTTATGGGGGTAGAGGCGGTCAAGGCCCCCGTTCAAACCGTGCGTGCGAATTTCCCGCACACGGCTTACCGGTGACCCGTCAGCCCCAGCATTACGCGCCCTCCGTCCAGGAGGTTTCCCCGGGTAAGAGATCGTCCCGCGCAGGCGATGAAGGCCCAGATGCTCGAAGTACTCGCGCGTCCAGCCGCAGGCCTCACCCGGACGCAGCTGGCGACCCTTGCGCTTGAGGCGCAAAGAGCGCAGCCGACGCACGACGAAGCCGTCCAGGCTGACGAACTTCCGAGCGGCATTACCGGTGCGAAAGTAGTTGCCCCAACCCCGCAGTACGGGGTTCAGCTCCGCAATGACCATGCGCAAATCCGCATGACACCGCGACCGAGGGGTCAACTCTCTCACGCGCTGCCTGATCCGACACATCGCACGCCGACTCGGCCACCGTTGCAGGTAGTACAGGCGTTTGCCCGCCCTTGCCAGCCAGGTGCCGCTCAGGCGCTTGTGCAGATGACAGCCGAGGAAGTCAAAGCCCGCCTTGCCATCGTAGAGCTCAACTCGCCTCGTTTTCTCCGGGTGCAGCTCAAGACCCAGGCGCTCCAGGATCACCCTGATGCGCGCCTCGGCCTGCTCACAAGCCTTCCTCGTGTGACACATCACGACGAAGTCATCCGCGTAACGCACCAGCGTCCCCAGCGGGGCACTATGGCGCGTCCACAGCACATCGAGCACATGCAGGTAGACGTTCGACAGCAACGGCGAGATTACCCCGCCTTGCGGTGTGCCGGCCACCGTCTTACTGACGGTGCCCTCGTCCATCACTCCTGCCTCGAGCCACTGCCTCAGCAGCTTGAGCATCCGCCGGTCCGAGATGCGCCGAGACACGAGCTTAAGTAACTTCTCGTGATCGATGCTACCAAAGTAATCTCGGATGTCGGCATCTAACACGAAGTGACCCCCTTTGGCGCCGAGCGTCCTCAGCGTCTCCAGAGCCATCGTCGCGCTGCGCTTGGGCCGAAAACCGTACGAGCACGGCAAAAAGTCCGCCTCGAACACCGGCTCCAGCATCAGCTTCGCCGCCATCTGAACCACCCGGTCCCGTACCGTCGGGATCCCCAGCGGCCGCTTCCTCCCATCCGCCTTCGGTATGTATCGCCGCCTCACCACCTGCGCACGATACTCGCCCGCTTGCAGACACGAGCCGAGTTCCTCCAGGAACCGATCGACTCCGTACTGCTCAACGTCGCGGATCGATTGGCCATCGACCCCCGCGGCGCCGCGGTTGCTCCTGACCCGCCTCCACGCCTCCTGGAGCACGTCACCTCTCCAGATGTGGTCATACAGGGCGTGAAAGCGTCTTCCCGGGGCTCGCTTGGCTGCAGCCCATAGCCGACGTTGCAGTTGTCGCACTTTCTCGCGCGGCACAAGGCCGCCGGAGTCGTTAGAGCCGGTCTTGCCGGTCATTCTCTCGCGCTTACCCGCTCCGCCTGCTCGATCACCGCAGGGACCCTTCCCTCCCGCCGCGTTGTTCTTCACGGCGTTCGTGATCCCAGCTCTTGCCGGGCTCTTCGGTACTACGATCCCCTCGGACTCCCTCTGCACGGCGCTCGACTTCGCCTTCGGCTTATACGAGCCACCTCGCCCTGACTCAGGCTGTGCAGTCGGGTCTCTCGTGTTCCGCACTTCCCCTGACACACGTGCTGCGCCCTCTACCCCGCCAGAGCCGGCCACAGGCTTCGGTTCTCCTGTGTCCAGTATTGCCTTCGCCGTGACATGAGCGGCTCGGCCTCCGGTTTGTAAATCTGTCGAGGCTGCAGGCTTCACTTGATGTTGCGGCCCGTGTGTTCGCTCCCTGCTCGGCGGCTCAGGCCGCCAGACAGGCTTTCGACGCCCCGCTCGGGCATGACGGTCTCCCTTCATGCCTGGGGCCTGCTACTCGGCGCACCGATGCTTACCGAGATGGGACTTGCACCCACTGGGAAAGCGCAGCGAGCAATGAACTTCCCCACCCCGGAATCCGAGGCCAGTCCGTTCATCACGTCACGACGCACCATGGTCGAGATTCTACCTGGAATCCGTATTTAATTAAAGTACACTTTTATTCTGTGACTATTTTAGTTCGTTTTCGACCCAATTTATCGGTGATTTTCGGGCGGCATACCCCATGAATCAGAGCATCTGCCGTGGAGCCAGCGAAATCGCCGCCCACTTTCGGCAAGCGGTCACTGAACGCCCACCGTGTCCCCTGAACTGGGCGCGGCGGGGGCGTCCTACGCATCAGCCGTAAAAAAGAACCCACAGAGTAGTGTCGATTTCGGGTAGCTTCGTTTGTCACTTCCAGGCCAGGCCGGGTGGATTTCGAGCGCTGCAATCGCAGTCCGTCGTCGCCGCCCCCGCTCAGCTCAACGTTTTCTCGAACCAATGGTGGGCGTAGGGGTTGTCGTTATAACGGGCGATATCCCGGTATCCTGACGTCCGATACAGGCGCAGCGCCTCGACGAGCGATCCGTTAGTATCGAGGCGCACGGTGCGCATTTTGCGCCTGCGAGCCTCGCGCTCGAGCGCCTGGAGAAGTCTGCCGCCAACCCCGATTCCACGCGCCTGTGGCGAGACCCACATGCGCTTGATCTCCCCCACCCCGGGACCGAGTGTGCGGATCGCGCCGCAACCGACCGCCTCGCCGAAGAGGCGCGCGATGAGCACGCAGCCGCCCGGCGGCGCAAACTCGTCGGCGGCGGGCGCATCGTCGGCGTGAAGCTCGAATCCACCTGGGAATCGCCGCGCGAGCTCCTCGTAGTAGCGCTGCAGGCACCGTCGGACATCCGCGCCGTCCGGATCCTCCGGGGCAATCTCGACGCTCGCTACGCGCAGCAGGCGATCGACCTCGATCATCGCCGACACGAGCCGCTGCGCCTGATCGTTGCTCAACGGATAAAGCATGGAACGTGCCAGATCGTCGGACAGCGCATTCAGTCGCTGCAGCTCGGCGAGTCCTGCGCGGGTCAGGCGCGCGACCCGCACCCGTCCGTCGTCCCCGGCCGGCCCCGTCCGCACGAGTCCCTTGCGCTCGAGCCTACGCAGCAGGCGGCTCGAGAAGCCGGAGTCGAGACCGAGCCGCGTGCGCAGCTCGCGCACCGAGGCGCCCCCGGCGCCGATCTCAAACAGCAGACGCGATTCGACGAGCGGCCGATCGCGGCCGAGGTACTTCTCATTGAGTATCCCCAGCCGCCGGGTGACCGTGCGATTGAACGCGCGGATCTTCGGGATATCCTCCTGCATTATCTGACTATAGTCAGAGATGTGTCCGAGGACAAGCCCGGCGGCCTGGGAGCTCACCACCGAACGGACGGCGCACCGCCCGATCGTTCGCGAGGGCCACCAGGAAAGTTGCGCATTCGAACCGGCCAAGGAACGTGTCAACGTCCCCGCGAATCAGGGCTTGGTCATCCACCACGCGTGCGCTGATGGGCAACGTGCGGCGAGTGACTCAAAATCGACGATGTTGACGTCCGCATGGCGGACATTCATTGTCAGCAGGCGGTCGCCCGCGAGATTGACTACCTCATGACCGTTCCACGCTCATGTGTTTTCACGGTACGCAAGGGCGGGTATAAAGCACCGCGATCCACCCCGCCCCTGCCCGTCGTGCGCAATGGATGCCATCGCGTCCGTAGCCGGTGCGTAATTTTTTGGCCCGTAATGGCGTTCAGCAGGGACGGGGCGGGACAGACAGGCAGGTAGGCAGGCAGGCAGGCAGGCAGGTAG
>JAKADE010000417.1 GCA_021820785.1 Pseudomonadota bacterium | reverse complement strand
GTTCCGACGTGCACGTCATGCTGCACGTCAACAACGGCGATGGCTTCACCATCGCGGTGTCGGAGAACCGGCAGCTCGCGCGCATCGCCCGCTGCACCGTACTCAGCGACAACGCCTGCAGCGTGCTGGTGCCGCTGTTCGATCAGGTGCTCGGGATGCGCACGGCGGACATCCGGCGGGTGCTCGAGGCGAACGGTTTGCGGCTGGAGGATTGGGAGAAGGCGCGTACGGATCGGGTGCTGCTGCGGGAGACGCCGGCGTCACCGGCGGCAGCGTGAGCCTCGTGACACTCGCACCGAACGAGTTGCTCGGCTGGACCGCGACCGGCGTGTTCGTGGCTTCGTACTTCTTCTCCGCACCGGCCGTGCTGCGCGGCCTGCAGATGGCGGGGGCGGCGCTGTGGATCCTCTATGGCGTGATGATCGGAGCGGCGCCGGTGATCGTGGCGAATGTGCTGGTGTTCTCTGCAGCCGCCTGGACGCTCCTGCGAGCCCGTCTGCGCGTGACGCAGGCGCGAACGGCGCTGAACGCGGAGCTCGCGCCCGAGGAGCTGGGGATCTGACGGTAAGGCCCGCTGGCGGATCGCTACTGCGGCTCCGGGGGCATCGTCGGGGCTGCGCCGGCGATCGGCGGGCGGCTGCGACGCAGCACGCCGAGGTAGTACGCGATGTAGTAGCCGATGAAGGCCCCTGAAACGGCCAGCGTCAGCGGGCTTTCGTGGAAGGTGGCCGGGCTGACCCCGGCGGAGGGGAGCGAGGCGTCCTCTCTGAAGAGCATGAAATCGTAGACGAGCCGGATGAGGAACAGCGCCGTGACCGTCAGGCCGAGATACGTGTGAGGGACGTAGAAGCGGCCCTCTGCCGTCGCTTCGAATTGTGTATGACGCAGTGCGAGCAGCGACAGCAGTGCGCCTAAGGCGGCGCCGACGAAGACGCCCGCCAGCGACCATGGCGCTCGAGCCGACATCGCGAGCAGCCCGATTCCCAACAGCCCGAAAATGCCGATGCGTATGGCCATCGGCCGCGGCTGCACGCGCTGGCGGCCGAACGAGCGCCGTGTGCGCACGTAGATGCGCCAGAGCACGACCGCGACGATGAGAATTGGGATGAGCAGTTTCGAATGCATGGCCGGTTCACGTCCTCGGTGAGCGGGGTGCGCCCCCGTGAGGGAAGCATACCCCTGTGCGCAGGGCGAATCAGCCGCCGTCACAGGAGGAGCGGGTGAGCCGCGGCGCCCTGGAGCGCAGCCGCGGCGGTGAGCCTGTCAGCGCAGTCGTTATTGCGGTGGACGCCTGAGCAGCGCGACGTCCTTGACCGGGATCTCGCACGACCAGCCGCGCGCCCCGGCCAGATGCCGCAGTGTCTGTTCGCGATAAAAGACCACGTGTGTCGGATCGCGCCGATAGTGCCACCCGGCAAAGCGGGCGTCGTCGGTCTGGAAGCAGGTCATGATGCCGAGCCACCCGCCGGGTCGCACCCGGTCCATGAGGAGTGCGAAGGTCTCCGCCGGCCGGTGGAAGTGCTCGGCTGCCTCGGTGCAGGTCACGAAATCGTATTCGTCGCGCAGCGGCTCGGGATCCGGACAGAAGAACGGGTCGTACAGGGCCACCGTGTGCCCCGCCTCGCGCAGCAGCGCAGCCAGCGCCGGCGCCGGGCCGCAGCCGTAGTCGAGCCCGCGGGCACCGGCTGAGAGCCGCATCAGCAGCGGTTCGCTGAGCTTGCGCAGGAAGCGGCGATACCCCGGATCGTCCACGGCGTTGCGGTGCTTGCGATACTCCGCGCTCTCCGCCTCGGGGGAGGGGTGCTGGCGGGGATCCAGAAAGCGTGCCGCACACCGTGCGCAGCGCCAATAGTCTCGTCCGTCGACCGACAGCATCGCCTCAGGCGAGGCGGCGAGGCATACGGGGCACGCCTGCGGCGCCCCGGGAGGCGCTGACCCGCTGCCCTCGAACTCTGGGCTCACTCACGCGTCCTTGGGGCATCGGTGCGATTGAACCTGATTAGGTGCATTGCACGCCGTCCAGAAGGCGGTTGTGGCGGCTCGGGCCGCAGAACGATCGAGGGTGAACACGCCGCGGTAGTTCGGCGAGTCAGGGCGCAGCCTGTCGCCGGGGTGGGCGCACAGTGCACACGATGCGCGGCGTTGAGCTCCCGAGTCACTCCCACTCGATGGTCGCGGGCGGCTTGCCGCTCACGTCGTACACGACACGGGAAATGCCGTCCACCTCGTTCACGATGCGGCGCGAGACCAGGTCGAGAAACTCATAGGGCAGCCGTGCCCAGTGCGCGGTCATGAAATCGATGGTTTCGACGGCGCGCAGCGCGACCACGAAATCGTAACGCCGTCCGTCGCCCATCACACCCACCGAGCGCACCGGGAGAAACACCGCGAATGCCTGGCTGGTGCGGTCGTAGAGATCGTGCCGACGCAGTTCCTCGATGAAAATCGCGTCCGCGCGGCGCAGCAGGTCTGCATACGACTTGTGCACCTCGCCGAGGATGCGCACGCCGAGCCCAGGACCGGGGAAGGGGTGCCGGTAGACCATCTCGCGCGGCAGCCCGAGCTCGACGCCGAGCCGCCGCACCTCGTCCTTGAACAGTTCACGCAGCGGCTCGACGAGCTTCAGATGCATCTTCTCCGGCAGTCCGCCGACGTTGTGATGCGATTTGATGACGTGCGCTTTGCCGGTGCGCGCGCCGGCCGATTCGATGACATCGGGGTAGATCGTGCCCTGGGCGAGAAACTCGACGCCAGTGAGCTTGCGCGCCTCCTCGTCGAAGACCTCGACGAAGGTGCGCCCGATGATCTTGCGCTTGGCCTCCGGATCGGCAACGCCGGCGAGCGCGCTGAGAAATCGCTCTTCGGCATCGACGCGGATCACGCGCACGCCCAGATGCTCAGCGAAGGTCGCCATGACCTGATCGCCTTCGCCGAGGCGCAGCAGGCCGTGATCGACGAATACGCACACGAGCTGCGCGCCGATGGCACGGTGCAGCAGGGCGGCGACGACGGAGGAGTCGACCCCGCCGGACAGTCCGAGCAGCACCTTGCCGGAGCCGACCTGGGTGCGGACCCGCTCGATGGCATCCTCGATGATGTTGCCGGTGCTCCAGAGCGCCGCGCAGCCGCAGATCTCGCGCACGAAGCGTTCCAGGAGCCGTGCGCCCTGGGTGGTGTGGGTGACTTCCGGATGGAACTGGACCCCGTAGAAACGCCGCCGCTCGTCGCACATCGCGGCGTAGGGGATGCTGCCGGTCGCGGCGAAGCCGCTGAAGCCCTCGGGCAATTCGCCGACACGGTCGCCGTGGCTCATCCACACGTCGAGCACGGAGCGGCCCTGGGCGTCGCGCCGGTCTTCGATGCCCTCGAGCAGGCGGCAGGGCGCCGTGAGGGTCACCTCTGCATAACCGAACTCCCGTTCGGTGGAACCGATGACCCGTCCGCCCAGCTGATGGGCCATGGTCTGCATGCCGTAGCAGATGCCGAGCACCGGCACCCCGAGTGCGTACACCGACTCGGGAGCCCGGGGCGAGTCGGCGACGACCACCGATTCCGGTCCGCCGGAGAGAATCACCCCGCGTGGCTTGAATGCCCGGATTTCCGCATCGGTGACGTCCCAGGGATGAATCTCGCAGTACACACCGAACTCGCGCACGCGCCGCGCAATGAGCTGCGTGTACTGCGCGCCGAAGTCGAGGATCAGGATGCGGTCGGCGTGGATGTCCAGGTGTGGCGCGGCGGCCGGAGCGGATGTGTTCATGCCGTATGCGGCTTCGCCGCGGTTCTCGTCGGTC
>JAKADE010000416.1 GCA_021820785.1 Pseudomonadota bacterium | reverse complement strand
ATGCCTCGAGCCGCCGTCCGCGACGCGATCAATCAATAGGGACGTCCTCCGCGCCATTCCTTGCCGATGATCGCCCCTCTGCTCTGCTACCGGGACGAGGTCGGCTTCTGGGAACGTTCCACGAGTTCGGCCAGCCGCGCATCGAAAGCGAAACTCACCGGACCCGAGATCACCCACTTCCATTGCCACTCCGGGTGGCGGGAATTGACCATCAGTTTGTACTCTCCCGGCGTGACGGCACTCGGTACCAGGAGCGCCGGGCTTCGCCGCTCATCGTACCAGCCATCTCCGATTGCCTGTGCGGTACGACAGGGCTCGTCTCCGTCCCAGCCGTGGGGTGGCACGGGTGTGCTCTCAATCGCCGCATCCGGTACGTCAACCACGTATAAGACATGCGGCTTGAGGGCATCGAAGCGCTTGTAGTGCACCAGGCGCTCGAGAATCGCAAGTGACAGGCTCTGAGCCGCATAGTCAAGATGCCGACCTGCTGTATGCCAGCGGCCATCCACCGAGAATCCGCTCAGTCCCCCGAAGGCGGCACGATTCGTCCGCCCGAACTTGCGCAGGACAATTCTCCACGCCTTCACGGCTCAGTGCTCAGTGCTCAGTGCTCAGTGCTCAGTGCTCAGACCGGCACGCCGTGCATCATAGCCCGCAGCAAGCTCTCCACCCTCTGCGCGCCGAGATCCGTTGCCAGCATCTCGAGCGGAGCGCGGCCCCCGAGACTCCGATCCGGAGCACCCAGCCACTCGGCTACCGCAGCGTCCGAGGAGAAGATCTCGCGAGCAAGACTCCGGGCACGCACAATCCTGTAGAGGCGCTCGGACTCCGCGGTCGAGAAGCGCTCATGCTTCTTTTCGCGCTCGGCCATCGTCCGCAGTACCAGCCTGAGAGCCTTGATGATGCGCGCCTTCGGCAAACCGAGGGCGGCTGCGATCTCTCCGAGCGCGCTGCTGGGCAGCCCACGCTCGAGTACCTCAATCTGCTCGCCAAGCGGGCGTTCGGTGAGAGTCAGTATGCTCATGGCAGAATTGCTCCGTGATACGTGCAAAACTGCCACGGCGGTATCATTGCGTCAAGGCCGCGAGGATGATCATCTCGTATCACGGCATATCACCGCAGCACACGATTTCAAAGGTAGCCTTGGGGGTAGCCGACGCGGGACGAACAACAACGTCCTCTATATCAAGGGGTTACAGGACAGTTCGAGTCCAACCCGGGAGCCAACAGGCACACCACCGCCCCGCGCTCACCGCTGATCGCGCTGTTCCTGAGAGCTCTCGAGCAGGCTCGGCCCTGACGGGCCCCTGGGGCGACTCCACGGTTCTGCTTGGGGCGCTGAGCGCACTCGACGGTCACCCGCCGTGTGCGCTCAGCCGCACAGGCCACTCGCCATTCGTCACTTCCCAGCCCGTGGCCGGTCGCTGGCGATGAGGATGCCGCAGGCTGCGGCCGACGCTCATGCCGGGGTGTGCCCGGGTCCCTCTCCCGGCACCGGCAGTCCCACTTTTCGGCAGAACGCAGCGAAGCGCGGATCGTTCTTGAAGCGCAGAATGAAAGGGTCGTAGAGGAGCAGTTGTATCCCGGGATCGCAGTTGCTCCAGGCCCGATCGAGCCATTGGAACGTGGCGTTGGCATTACCGCGCAGTGCGTAGACTTCCGCGATCTGAAAGGCGGCGTCTCCCGAATCCTTTTCGATCAGTGTCTTCAATGCCGCATCCGCAGCGCTGCGATCGGGACCGATCTGCCGCGCGAGGGTAACTGCCACCCTTCGGTAAGCCGGATCGGTTTCCCGCTGCGCAGCATTTAGGGCAGCCTGGGCCTCACCCCGCAAGATCAGAATGACCGCGAGTTGCTCATGGAATGTGGCGGCCGTCGGTTGCAACTCGATGCCCTTGCGGATTGCCCGCTCCGCTGCGACCAGCCGGTGAGCCCCGACCAGATAACTGGCCAGCACGTTGTACCAGTTTGCCCTCAACGGCTCTTCCTTGAGCGCGCTACGCTCGGGCGCAATCGCCTCGGGTATCCGGCCGAGCGCGGCAAGCATTGTAGGGAACAAATTCTGCGTCTCTGGGTCCCGAGGTGAAAGCGCCAGGGCCCGACGAAATTCGGCTTCGGCCGCTCGCAAGTCGAAATTGCCGCTCGTCAACAGTATGCCGTACGCAAGATGCGCGTCGGCAAGCTGCGGATCAAGTGCGAGCGCTTTCAGAATGGCGGCATGGGCTCTGGCATAGGACTTGCGAGCCGAAGCGCCACCGAGGAATTCTTCGGTCACGCTCACTTCGGCTTGCCCCAATTGCGCCCAGGCCAGCGCATATCGGGGATCGAGGCGCGTGGCTTCGGTGAAGTAATCGATTGCCTTGCGAAAGCCGTCAGCGGTCGCCCGATTCAAGTAAAACTTCCCCAGAAGCAGCGCGTTGTAGGCTGCGAGACTTCCACTCGGTGGTCTTTCGTCCTGCGTCTTTGCCGAGTGGCCTGGCAGGAGCTTGGCTTTCAGCGCACTTGCCACGGCGTGGGTGATCTGATCCTGAAGTGCGAACAGGTCCTTGTACGCGCGATCGTACTGTTGTGCCCAGATGGTGATGCCATCCGAGGTGTGAATCAGCTCCGCCGATACTCGAATCTTGCCTCCGAAACGCTCGACGCTGCCGACCAGCAGGTGTGCACCGCCAAGCTGTTCGCCAATCTGCTGACTGCTCTCCTTGGAGTCGCGGAACAGATACGAGGAACTCTCGCCGATCACGCGGAGCGCGGGGATCTGGGCGAGTGCCGTGATCAGGCTCTCAGAGAGTCCATCGGAAAAGTACTGCTGGTTGGGGTCGCCGCTCAAATTCGAAAGCGGCAGCACCGCAATGGAATTCGCAGCGATGGCGGTCGCCGGCGTTGCGCTCGCCCGGGTCGGCGCCGCGACCCGCACCGCCGCAGCAGACACGTGCCGATGACCCAAGGCGAAGTACCCAAGACCGACCAGCGCCACCAGAGCGAGGGCGCCAGCTGCTCCCCAGGGCTTCCACGAATGGCGCAGGGCAACCGAACCAGGGGGTGGGACGGAGGAGAGTCGGGCGCTGCGCGCGGCGGGGGTGACGCTACGCCCGGCGCGGCGTGGACGACAGTTGCACCCTGCTCTCGCGCCCGCGAGTCGGAAAGCAGCTGACCGATTCGCTCGATGAACTCATCCGGCGTCGTTCCGCCAGGCAACCGCGTCCACTGCACCCGCTGGAAGGAATCCGGGACTCCAGCATCCTCGGCGCGCGTCTCATCGAGACCCACCGGCACGAGGAACGGACGGCCGCGGGCGATCATGTGGCTTCTCTGGTCGGCCAGATCCCACTCCAGGCGGAAATAGCCCTCGTGGCGCGCCTCGGAGTTCGCCGAGATGATGGGCACGAACAGCGCGCAGTCCTTGATCTCGCGGCGGATCTTCCGATCCCACTCATCCCCGCCGCGCAACGCGTTGCGGTCGAACCAGACCTCGATTCCGGCGGTCCGGAGGGCATCGGCAATGCGTCCTGCGGCCTGCGCATCCTCGGAGGCATAGCTCAGAAACACTGCGCGCGAGGACTCCGTTATCTCTTCCCCGTCTTCTTCTGATTTCCGGTACGGATCGGCTAAAGATGAATCAGCGTTCCCAGCGTCTATTACCTTATAGACCGACCTGGCCGCCAATGCGCGACGGCCGCACAGACCCGTGCCCACCGCGCGGAAATTCGACCGCTCGGTCCGCCGGTCGGATTACAGTCGTCTCCAGTCGGATTGGCTGCAGAATCCGGCGGCAAATGCCCTCCCCTGAACTCCCAG
>JAKADE010000415.1 GCA_021820785.1 Pseudomonadota bacterium | reverse complement strand
GGGCGCGCCGGCGGCTTGGCACGCTTGCGCGCGGCCGGCTTGGCCGCCGGTGCGCTCACGGCCGCCGCGCGCTTCGGCTCGCGCTTCGTGTCGCTCGATCCGGCACTCTTGGTACTGCCCTTCTCGCCGCCGGAGGTGGCCGCCTCGGGGCTCTTCGGCGCCTCGGCATCGGCGCCGGCGAGATTGCGTTTGCGCTCCTGGTCAGACTTGAAGTCGGTCTCGTACCAGCCGCTGCCCTTCAAGCGGAACACCGGCGCGGAGATGAGCTTCACCAGCGTCATGCGGCCGCAGGAGGGGCATTTCTTCAGCGGCGCATCCGTGATCTTCTGCATCACCTCAGTGTAGTACTGGCAGTTCTGGCACTGATATTCGTAGAACGGCATGGTCAGAAGGTGTGTGTGTCGTTGAGGAACCCAGGGGGCCGATTATACGCACCGCCCCCTAGCGCTTGGTGAACTGCAGCTGCCCGTCGGCGACGCCGACCTCGACGCGGTCCCCCGGCACGAACTGGCCGGCGAGGATACGCTGGGCGAGCGGGTTCTCGATCTGCTGCTGCACCACCCGCTTCAGCGGCCGCGCCCCGTACACCGGGTCGAAGCCCGCCTCGCCCAGCCGGTCGCGAGCCGCGTCATCGAGCACGAGCGCCATGTCGCGCTCCTGCAGGCGAGCGCGCAGGTAGTGCAGCTGGATGTCGACGATGGCGCGGATCTGCGCCGCACCGAGCGGGTGAAACACGACGATGTCGTCGATCCGGTTGATGAATTCCGGGCGGAACGTCTGCTGCACGATTTCCATCACGGCGCTCTTCATGCGCGCGTACTCGCGCTCCCCGGCGTACTCCTGGATCACCTGCGAACCGAGGTTCGAGGTCATGATGATGACAGTGTTGCGGAAATCCACCGTGCGGCCCTGCCCATCGGTGAGGCGGCCGTCATCGAGCACCTGCAGCAGCACGTTGAACACGTCCGGATGGGCCTTTTCGACCTCATCGAGCAGGATCACCGCGTACGGCCGGCGCCGCACCGCCTCGGTGAGGTAACCGCCTTCCTCGTAGCCGACGTAGCCCGGCGGGGCGCCGATCAGGCGCGCCACGGAGTGCTTCTCCATGAACTCCGACATGTCGATGCGCACCATGGCCTCCTCGGTGTCGAAGAGGAACTCCGCGAGCGCCTTGCACAGCTCGGTCTTGCCCACGCCGGTCGGTCCGAGAAACAGGAACGAGCCGGTCGGGCGGCGCGGATCCGAAAGACCGGCGCGGGAACGGCGGATCGCATCGGACACAATGCGCAGCGCCTCCTCCTGGCCCACCACGCGCCTGGCGAGCGCCTCCTCCATGCGCAAGAGCTTCTCGCGCTCGCCCTCGAGCATCTTGGAGACCGGAATGCCGGTCCACTTCGAGACGACCTCGGCGATCTCTTCCTCGGTCACCTTGTTGCGGACCAGGCGCGGGGCTTCCGCCTCGCTGCTCTCGGCGGCCGCGAGGTGCTTCTCGAGCTCCGGGATGCGCCCGTACTGCAACTCGGCCATGCGGGTCAGATCGCCAGCGCGGCGCGCAGTCTCGAGCTCGACGCGGGCCCGATCGAGCGCTTCGCGGAACGACGCGGTGCCCTGCAACGCAGCCTTCTCGGACTTCCACACCTCCTCGAGGTCGGCCTGCTCGCGTTCCAGTCCGGAGAGCGTCTCCCGGAGGGCCGCGAGCCGCTTGCGCGAGGCTTCGTCGGCTTCCTTGTTGAGCGCCTCCTGCTCGATCTTCAGCTGGATGATGCGCCGGTCGAGCCGATCGAGCGCCTCGGGCTTCGAATCGATTTCCATGCGGATGCGCGCGGCGGCCTCGTCGATCAGGTCGATCGCCTTGTCGGGCAGCTGCCGGTCGGCGATGTAGCGGTGCGAGAGCGTCGCGGCCGCGACGATCGCCGGGTCCGTGATGTCCACGCCGTGGTGCACCTCGTAGCGCTCCTGCAGTCCGCGCAGGATGGCGATCGTGTCCTCGACCGAGGGCTCATCGACCAGCACCTTCTGGAAGCGCCGCTCGAGCGCGGCATCCTTCTCGATGTACTTGCGGTACTCGTCGAGCGTCGTGGCTCCGACGCAGTGCAGCTCGCCGCGGGCGAGCGCCGGCTTCAACATGTTGCCGGCATCCATGGCGCCCTCGGCCTTGCCGGCCCCGACCATGGTGTGCAACTCGTCGATGAACAGGATGATCTGCCCTTCCTGCTTGGCCAGATCGTTCAGCACTGCCTTCAGACGTTCCTCGAACTCGCCGCGAAACTTCGCCCCGGCGATGAGCGCGCCCATGTCGAGGGCGAGAATGCGCTTGCCCTTGAGTCCCTCGGGCACCTCGCCGTTGACGATGCGCTGTGCGAGACCCTCGACGATGGCGGTCTTGCCGACGCCGGGCTCGCCGATCAGCACCGGATTGTTCTTGGTGCGCCGCTGCAGCACCTGGATGGTGCGCCGGATCTCCTCGTCGCGGCCGATCACCGGATCGAGCTTGCCGGAGGCGGCCCGCGCGGTGACGTCGACCGTGAATTTCTCCAGCGCCTGACGGCTCTCCTCGGCGTTGGGGTCGGCGACCTTCTCGCCACCGCGCACCTCGTTGATTGCCTTCTCGAGCGCCCCGCGCACCAGAGCGCTGTCCTGGAAGAGCTTCGCAAGCGCGCGGTCTTCGAAGGCCGCAAGCAGGAACATCTCACTGGAGATGAACTGGTCGCCGCGCTGCTGGGCGAGCTTGTCGGTGACGTTGAAGATACGGTTCAGGTCATTCGAGATGTGCACCTCGCCGGGGGTGCCCTCGACCTGCGGCAGCCGGTCGAGCAGCGTGCCGAGACCGGCGCGCAGCGCGTTGACGTCCGCGCCGGCCTTGACCAGCAGCGGGCGAACCGCCCCGCCCTGGCTGTCGATGAGCGACAGCAGCACATGGGGCGGCTCGATGAATTGATGGTCGCGGCCGACCGCGAGCGACTGCGCGTCGGCCAGCGCCTGCTGGAACCGGCTGGTGAGTTTGTCCATTCGCATCGGAAGCACCTGCATCTGGCGGCTTCCGTGGCAATGGGGGCGGCCTGCTCCCCCTTCAAGACCGCCAGATCAGCGCCGCCATGCGCCCGCAGCGCCCATCGCGCCGATAGGAGAAGAACCTTGCGGGATCTGCGTACGTGCACCAGGAGCCGCCGTAGACCCGGTGCACTCCGAGCGCCGCGAGACGCTGACGCGCGAGCGCAGGCAGGTCGCACTGCCAGCGGCCGCGCGCATTGGGCGTGAACGCCGCGGCGGCCGCCGGACCGTCCTTAAGGAACGCCTCGCGCACCTCGGCGCCCACCTCGAAGTGCGCCGGTCCGATCGCCGGGCCCAGCCAGGCCAGCACCTCGCCGGGATCGGCTCCGAGCGAGCGCACTGCCGCCTCCAGCACGCCCGCGGCGAGGCCCCGCCAGCCCGCATGGGCCGCCCCGACCGCCGCGCCGTCGCGACTCGCGAACAGCACCGGGAGGCAGTCGGCCACCTGCACCGCGCACACGCGCCCGGCCGTCCGGGTAACCACGGCATCGGCCGGTGCGAGCGGCTCGGTCGATCCGCCCAGCACCAGCACGCCCGTGCCGTGTACCTGCTCGAGCCAAGCCGGCGCCTGGGGCAACGCCAAGCGCTCGCACAGGCGCCGGCGGTTCTCCGCGACGGCCCCCTCATCATCCCCGACGTGCGCGGCGCAATTGAACGAGTCATAGGGGGCCGCGCTCACCCCGCCGGTGCGCAGCGTAAACGCCGCCCGCACGCCCGGTGGCGCGGGCCACTGCGGCTCGATCAGCTC
>JAKADE010000014.1 GCA_021820785.1 Pseudomonadota bacterium | reverse complement strand
TCAATTTCGCCGAGCTCATCGCTCAGAAACCGATTGGAAGACTGATCCTCGCGGCCATAAGCACTCGTGCCACCGTACGGTGCCAGGAGACGATCCAGGACGTCGATCAACTGCGATTTCGAGGCCAATCGGCTCGCAGTAATCGCCACGTCGTTGAACGCACCTTTCATCTGAAAAGCGGTGGCGAGTGCATCGGAATTCATCCAGAGGACTCCGAAGCGCCGGTTGTCGGGGAAAACCATGGCCGGTCCGATCTCGTACACGTATTCCGGCGACAGAACGAAACCGACCACCCTGAGCTCCTTCCACCGCCCATTGAGCACGGCCCCGATCTTTTCCCCCAGCGTCAATGCATTGGCTCGAGCGAAGGTCTCGCTGACTACTGTTTCAGCATCGTTATCGGCCGCGGGAAAGCGTCCGGCGGTAAGCTGCAGCCGATTCAGCGAATCGTCGGCGCGGGATGAGGACGGCAGTGAGATCAGCCGACCCATGGCAGGTTCTGGAAGACCGGGGACGGTGAGCGTGACGTCCTCGACGACCCGAGTCTGAACGGAAGCGACTCCAGGAATCCGCCGCAGGCGCTCGGTGAGCGGCAGCGGAGCGCGACGCAGATGCGCGAATACATCGGCAAACTGCGTGGCAGCGTAATACTGATCCCGGGCTTGCACGAGAGAGGTGTAGGTACCTCGCATCGTGATAAACGCACCAAGTCCGCAGCCGACCACCAGTGCAGTGGCGAGCACCTGCCCGCGCAAATGCCACAGATCGCGCAGCAGTACCTGATACAGCCGGCTTACCAGGAGACCTCCTGTGCGGATGCACGCGCGGAATTGATGCGTACATCGCTGATGCGTCCGCTGCTCATCCGGACGACCCGGCTCCCCATAGCTCCAATGGCCACGTTGTGCGTGATGACCACGATCAGGGTGCCGAGCTCCAGATTTGCCTGTTCGAGAACCTGCAGTACGCGTCGACCCGTGGGGAAATCGAGAGAACCGGTCGGCTCATCGCACAAGAGCACATCAGGGCGCTTGGCGAGTGCGCGGGCAATGGCCACTCGCTGCTGCTCGCCGCCGGATAATTGTGCGGGAAAATGTCGCAGACGATCCGAGAGACCAACGAGGTCAAGGACCTCGAGCGCGCTGCGCGGCCGAACAGCGATCTCGGTGACCAGCTCTACGTTCTCCAGCGCCGTGAGGCTGGGCAGAAGGTTGAAGAACTGAAACACAAATCCGACATGCTCGCGCCGATAACCCGTCAGCTCGTGTTCGCTGGCGTTGCTCAGCTCGTGATCGAGATATCGAACCGTTCCGCTGCTTGGGGTGTCGAGCCCACCAAGGATGTTGAGCAGTGTCGATTTTCCGCTGCCTGAAGCGCCGAGAATGACCACGAATTCGGCGCCGAAGAGCTCCAGGTCCACCGCCCGCAGAGCCGGAACCTCGACGTCCCCCATTCGGTAGATCTTGGTGAGTGCGTGCACCTGCAACACGGGCGTCGAGGTCAGCTGCGGCGTAGAACCTGTCTCTCTGCCGGCTGCCATGGCAGCTCACTCCTGGTTCGCGAAAGGGCGGCGCGGGGCGTGCTTACGCACAGCAAGTCCCTTGAGATGCAAACGATGCGCAAGTGACGCCTGTTGCGCATCGTGGCTTATGCGGATGTTTCCGAGCGGCCTTCCGAACTGACCACGTCGCGCACCAGTACCGCAAGGGAGGTAGGCAGTAGTACACATACCGTCATATGGCGAGTTCATGACAGTGTGTGCTGCATTGCAGCAGACGCTGTGCATTCCTTGGAAATCGCCGCCATGAACGCGCTGAAGATGTATTTGAACGCCGGTGCCGGTCTTGCTGCAGTGCTCATTCTGGCACTCGCGGCTGCGTTACCCGCGGCGGCGGCCACATTTACCGTCAATAGCACCGTGGATGCACCGGATGCAGACCTTGGAGACGGAATCTGTGCGGATGCCACGGGATTGTGCACATTGCGAGCGGCGATCATGCAGGCGAATGCTCTCGGAGGCACGAACGTCATCGACCTCAGCCAGATCGCGGATCCCAGCAGCCCGATCATCCTGGCGATCCCGGGTGTCGACGAGACCGTCGAAGGTAATCCCGGCACCGGTTATCAGGTTGTGGATGCTCATGATGCGAGCCGAGGCGACCTGAACATCACGTCCAGCATGGACATCATTGGGGCAGGCGCGGACAAGACCGTCATCGAATGGTCGCCGAACGTGAAGCAGAATCCGGCAGACGGCGACCGCGTCTTTCACATCGAGGCTGTCTCCAGCAACATCACGGTGAATATCTCCGGGGTGTCGATCGAGAATGGTGTGACGCCGCCTGCAGAGATCATACAGACGTTACAGGACGGAACGTATTACCAGCTGGAGCGAAGTGGCGCGGGAATCGCGATTGGACCGGCCGCCACGGTGACTTACGTGAATCCCAGTGCGCCCACAGGTCACGGCAGTGACTCGGGCGGCAGCCCGGGAGACGAGGGCGGAGGTGGACAGCACGGGGGTGATGAAGGTGAGGAATCCTCCGCGACCATCACCGGGGTGACGTTGACCGACGTGAAACTACTCAATAATCAGAGCGGAGCTGCGGGCGGCGGCTTATCGAACGCTGCGCCGCTGACACTGACGAACGTCGACATCAGCGGAAACTCTGCAGTGACCAACGGCGGCGGCATTTACAACGATGCGCAGCTGACGGTCGTGAACTCCACGATCGGAACGACGGGCGTGCTCACGACGCCGAATTCCGCAGAGGGCGGCGGAGGTATCTTCGATACCGGCATGCACAGCACGGTAATCGAAGGTAGCGCGATCGACGGCAACAAGGCAACCGGCGGCGGGGGACTGTCTGTTCGGTCGATGGTGAGCATGGACATCGTGAACACCACGATCGATGGAAATGCGGCCGCTGACGTCGGTGGTGGAATGACAAGCAACGGCAGCGTCACGCTGCAGAACGATACGATCGCGGACAATTCGTCTGCGAATGATTCTACCGGTAGCGGGGCCGGGATCAACGCATTTGGCAAAGGCAGCTACAGCTTCGTCAATACCCTCTTTCAAGGTAACTCGGCGGTCGGCTCGGGGGCCCCGGCGAACTGTGGCTGCAGTGGCGCAAGCTGCAATACCGGGGTAATGAATTCCCTAGGCCACAATCTGGCCGACGATGCGACGTGTTCATTGAGCGGAGCCGGCGACCTCGCCGATACCAATGCGCAGCTGCAGGCTCTGGCGAGCAATGGCGGGCCGACGCAGACGCGTGCCCTGCTGAGCAGTTCACCGGCGGTCGATGCGGGGGACAATGCGAACTGTCCAAATACAGACCAGCGCGGCAGCATGCGTCCCGCGGACGGAAGTCTCAGGAATACGGAGGTTTGCGATATCGGCGCATTCGAGCTGTTCATTCCCCGGGCCGATTTGCACGTCAGCAGCAAAGGCGGACCGGACAGAACGCCCCACGGTGCGGCGGCGAATGCGTCGTTCGGCTTCACGAACGACTCCACGACGGCTTCGGAGGCGACAGGCGTCGTCATCACGACTCAGCCCATACCGCAGAATTATTCGATCACCAGCGCAACGATGACGACGTCCGGGGGAACAACGGATTGCGCATTTGATACGAATACCCGAGTGATTACGTGCAATGTCGGAACCCTGGCGCACGGACAGAGCGTTCGGTTCGACATCAGTGGCACTGGGGATGCGCCTGGCGAAGTAACGATTACCGCGACAATTTCCGCAGCAAGCCCGACTGAGATATCGCCGGATAACAATACGGCGACGGTGACGATGCTGATCCAGAGCACCAGCAACGTGGGTGTGACGGCCACGGGGCCTGGGCAGCAACCGAGGGCTCAAGGGCCAGCGGCGCTCAATTTCTCAGTGTCAAATGCCGGCCCGGACGCGGCGAACAATGTGCGGGTTCTAGCGATTTTCCGTAATCGGATGAGTTACCAGAAGATGCAGATCGCCTCCGGCGGCACCTGCACTTTGCTGGCGGACCAGCTGAGCGCAGTCTGTGACTGCGGAACGGTTGCAGCGGGCCAGAGCGTGACCGGCACGCTCGATTTGCTGGCGACGTCTGCAGGGACGGCGGACGTGGAATTCCAGGTCGAGTCCGATGATGTCGACCTGGATGATACGAACAATTCGATCGTCGTGCCGGTGAATATTGCGGCGGAGTCGACGACTCCAGCGGTCCCGACGACGCCGGCGGTATCGATTTCGAGCGGTGGCGGCGGGTGTGTGTTTTCACCCGATGCTCCTTTCGATCCCACCTTGATTGCAGCTTTGGCTGTCGGAATGGCCGGCATCGGTGTGCGTCGCTTTCGCCGTGCACCGCGAAGGAAACGGGCGCAGGAGCGCTGACAGTCTCTGTGTCGGGCCGCCTGGGACGGTGCGACGGGCCGTGCTTATAAGCAGTTCTTCGGGACCTGAACGTGGGGCACCTCTGGGTGCGCTACGTCGGGGCGCGTGCAGCGTTCCGCTGGAGGCATTTCGGGAATCCCTGGGTGAATGCGTACGGATATCTGCACATGGCGGCAGCGTGCATTCTGTTGGACAGTCATCGGCGTAACGGCGGCGTGTGCCGTCTGGTCAGGGGAGTGGCTCTCATGAACGTTTTGAAGATCAAGTCCTCCAGGGCCGCAGTCCTGGTCGGGCTGGCGTCGGTTCTGCTGGCGGCGGCATGGCCGGTGTCCGCGGCGACATTCACCGTCAACAGTACGGCAGACGCGCCGGATGCTGATCTGGGCGATGGAATCTGTGCGGATGCGGCGGGTCTGTGCACGCTCCGCGCGGCAATCATGCAGGCGAACGCACTCGGTGGCACAAACGTCATCGACCTGAGCCAGATCAGTGATCCGAACAATCCGATCATTTTGACGATTCCCGGAGCGGACGAGACGGTCGAAGGCAATGCAACCGACGGTTATCAGGTGGTTGGTACGCACGATGCAAGCATCGGAGATCTGAACATCACCTCCAGTATGGACATTGTCGGTGCCGGATCAGGGAACACGGTAATTGAATGGTCGCCGACGGTAAAGCAGACGCCAGCCGACGGGGATCGGGTGTTTCACATCGAGGCGGTTTCGAGCAATATCGCGGTCAATATCAGTGGTGTAACGATTGAAAATGGCGTAACACCGCCGGCGGAGATTCTGCAGACACTGAGCGACGGAACCTACTATCAGTTCGAACGCAGCGGAGCTGGGATCGCCATTGGTCCTGCAGCGGCGGTGACCTACATCAATCCGGCGGCCTCTGGAGGGAGTAGCGGTGACGAAGGCGGTGGCGAGTCCGGAGGTGGCGACGAAGGGGAGTCAGCGGCAACCATTACCGGGGTCACGTTAACCGACGTCAAGATCCTCAACAACACGAGTGGTGCCGCAGGAGGCGGTATATCCAACGCGGCGCCGTTAACGATGGATAACGTTGTGGTCAGTGGAAATTCTGCCGTGACGAATGGTGGTGGAATTTACAACGATGCGCAGCTGACTATGATGAATTCCACGGTCGGCACTACGACTGCTCTGGCGACGCCGAATACGGCGGAAGGTGGCGGCGGAATCTTCGATACCGGCATGCACAACACGGTCATCGAGGAGAGCGCAATCAACGGAAATACCGCAGTTGGCGGCGGGGGAATCTCGGCGCGATCGCTGGTCGTCATGGACATCGTGAACACGACGATCAATGGAAATTCGGCGACTGATGTCGGCGGCGGAATAACTACGAACGGCCAGGTTTCCCTGCAGAACGATACGATCGCGGATAATACTGCCGCGAATGACTCTACCAGCGGTGGCGCGGGACTGAATGCGTTCGGTAGCGGAGGTTATCAGTTCGTCAATACGCTCATGCAAGGCAACATCGCGACTGGCTCGAGCACGCCGTCGAACTGCGGGTGCAGCGGTTCAAGCTGCAAAACAGGGGTGATGAGCTCGCTCGGGCATAATTTGGCAGATGATGCGACCTGCTTCTTGACGGGCGCTGGAGACATGGCCAACACGAGTGCGCAGCTTCAGGCGCTGGCCGCGAATGGCGGGCCGACCGAAACCCGTGGGCTGCTGACTGGTTCTCCGGCGGTTGACGCGGGTGACAATGCCAATTGTCCGAACACGGACCAGCGCGGCAGCATGCGCCCGGCGGACGGCAGCCTCAAGAATACGGAGATCTGCGATATCGGAGCGTTCGAGCTGTTCGTTCCGCGTGCCGATCTGCACGTCAGCGGTAAGGGTGGCCCGGACAAGTTTCCGCATGGTTCGGGAGCGAAGGCGTCCTTTGCGTTCATGAATAATTCGACGACGGCGACGGATGCCACGGGTGTCGTGATCACGACGCAGCCGATTCCGCAGAATTATTCCGTCACGAGTGCAACGATGACGACGGCGGCAGGCACTTCGGACTGCGCGTTCGATACCAATACGCGGGTGATCACCTGTGACGTCGGAACCTTGGCCCAGGGTCAGGGGGTGTCCCTGGATATCAATGGTACCGGGACAGCGCCCGGAATTGTCGCGATCACGGCGTCGATTACGGCGGCGAGTCCTACGGACATATCCCCGGATAACAATACGGCAACCGTGACGATGCTGGTGCAGGGAACGAGCAATGTGGGCGTCGCGGCGACCGGACCGGGTCAGCAGCCGAAGGCGCAGGGACAGGCGGGATAGAATTTCACCGTCTCCAATTCAGGTCCGGATGCGGCTACCAATGTGCGCGTTCTGGCGATTTTCCGGAATCGTATGAGTTACCAGAAGATGCAGGTTGCGTCCGGGGGAACGTGCACGCTTCTGCCGGATCAGTTGAGTGCGGTGTGTGATTGCGGCACGATCGCGGCAGGTCAGAGTGTCACCGGAAGCCTGAACCTCCTTGCCACCTCTGCGGGTACTGCGGACGTGGAGTTTCAGGTTACGACGGACGACGTGGATACCGACAATACTAACGACTCCACGGTGGTGCCGCTGAATATTGCGGCGGAGCCCACTACGCCGACCACCCCCACCACACCCACCACGCCCACGACGTCGACTTCAAGCGGCGGCGGCGGATGCGTGTTCCAGCCGGGCGGTCCGTTTGATCCCACCCTGCTGGTGGTGCTGGGGATCGGCATGGCCGGCCTCGGTGTGCGACGGTGGCGCCGGACCGTCAAGGGCGAGCAGAGCCGTAACGTGTGACAGGGAGCGGAGGCTGGCGCGGGGGCGGCACGAGGGACGCCGCTCCCGCGCGGCATCGGCGATGAGTCGGAGTAGACACCCATGAAGCCCATGACGCTACGCAGGCTCGGTCCGGCTCCCGGTAGGGGTTGTTTCGGCATCGTGGCGATCGGTGCCGTGTTCATCGTCATCGGGGCGGGTGGGTGTGCCGACCGCCAGGTGACCAGCGCAGGTGCCGCGCGAGAAGTGGCGTCGGAGCGGTTCAAATGGTCGGCCGGTGTGCGCGCATGGGCACGGAGGAATTCCGGTCAATTGACCGCCGTTCTGGTCCGCACGCGCCATGCGATCGGTGTGCATGAGCGGGATGCGCTGGAGGAGGCCGGCGTGGACGTCATCAGTACATCTGGCGACGTCGTTACCGGTTATCTGGGCTATGCGGCTCTGGTACGAATTTCGAGATTCGAATTTGTGCGGTATGTGGAGCTGTCGCTGCCGCTGTCTTTGCCACACGGGAGTCCCCCATGAGCATCTGGGGTAACCGGTGGCGAATTCTTGTTCTCTGTGCGGGGCTCGGACCCCTGGCAGCCGTTGCGCAGACGGCCCGACTCGCACCGTTGGCCGCGGTGCTGGTGGAGCAACAGAGCCGTCCGGCAGGGTTGGGCGTCTTTTCTGCTAAGGGCATGATCCGCCCGGCCACCGGGACGCAGCCGCCGATGGCGTCGACGCTCGTGCGGTTCCGTGGCGCGATGCCGGACGTTTCGCAGCTCGGGGGCTCGGTGAGGTGGACGTCCGGTGACGTCGCCGGTGTGCGTGTTCCGGTTGGCGAGCTCGCAAATCTCGCGCAATTGGCAAATGTCCGCTACGTCGACGTGGCGGTTCCGCTGCAACCGGCGGTCGATCTCGCAGTGGTTGCGACTGGTGCCGACCAGGTCCGCAGCGGGACACCACCGGACTGGCAGGGCGATACGGGTCGAAATGTCTTGATCGGTCTGGTGGATACCGGCATCGACCTGACGCACCGGGATTTTCGGGATCCAGAGGGACGAACCCGGATCCTGCAGCTCATGGATTACACCACGGGCACCCAATGTACCGGTGCACAAATCGATGCGGGGGAGTGCGGGGAAGTTGATACGGTGGGGCATGGCACGGAAGTAGCCGGGATCGCGGCGGGCAATGGGTCGGCGACCGGTAATGGTCAGCCGGCATATCGGTACGTCGGCATGGCACCGCAGGCGGAACTGCTCGTGGCAAAGGGCGAGTGGAATACGGCGAATATCATTGAGGCGATCAATTACCTGGAGAACGCGGCCAGTGTGCTTGGGCGTCCGCTCGTGATCAACCTCAGCGTGGGAACGGAAATCGGGCCGCATGACGGCACGGACAACGCCGATCGCGCGCTCGACAACGCTTCAGGACCCGGGCGCATCATCGTCATTGCTGCGGGGAATCATGCGGATGACGATTCGCATGCCAGCGGAACCCTCGCGCCGGGAGGGTTGGTTTCGCTGAGTGCATCGGTTCCAGTGGCAACCGACCTCACACTGTTTGACATCTGGTATGCCGGAGCCGATCGGCTTGCAGTCGAGGTGCGAAATGGCAGCGTGTGTGATTCCGGCATCCTGGCGGCACCGGTTTCAGATCCTTCGGCCGAGACACTTTCTTGCGCGGGGAGAGTCACCGTCGTATCGAGCAACGTCAATCCGCTCAACGGGGATCGTGAAATTCTGATCAGTCTCTCTGCGACATCCGATGCGCCGTTTTCATCCACGGGATGGCAGATCGATTTGAGCGGAACATCGATCACGAGCGGAAGATTCGATGCATGGGTTAATGGTTCGACGAGTGGTGCCCGCTTTACAAGTAATCTCGACGCTAGCGATACGTTGAGTGATCTGGCGACCGCGACGGCTCCGATTGCTGTGGGAGCGTACAACACGCGAAACACGTGGGAGAGTCTCGCAGGGCCCATGTCTGCGATTACGTCGAATCCGCTCGGGGCGCTGTCTTACTTCAGCAGCGTCGGTCCGCGCCGGGCATGTAGCCTCGCGATCGAGTGCCCTTCCGTTGAAAAGCCCGAAGTGACTGCCCCCGGGGCCTGGATCGCGGCGGCATTTTCTGCGCAGACCGTGTGGCCTGCAGACTCCTGTGGAGAGTGCTATCTGGATCTCGATGGCGTGCACAGTTTTCGACAAGGCACGAGCATGGCCGCACCCATCGTCTCCGGTGCAGTCGCGCTGCTGCTGCAGCTGGCGCCGAGCGTGACGCCAGACGAGATCAAGGGTTACCTCGAGCATTATGCGACGTCTGACGATGCGGTCGGAACGGTGCCCAATGCTTCCTGGGGTTACGGCAAGCTCGACGTCAAGGCGTCCTTCGATGCGCTGCCGGTGGCACCACCCGCGGCCCCGACGAGCCTGGAGGCTACCGCGAGCGGCAGTTCGGCGAATCTGGCCTGGCCCGCGAATTCCGCACTGGATGTCGATGGTTACGATGTCTACCGGGCCAGTTCCGCGAGCAGCGATCTGGCGAAGATTGCGACGGTGTCGTACCAGAGCACGACGTATACCGACACAGGACTCGCCTCTGGAACGTACTACTACGTGGTCCGCACGTTGGACACCAAGGGGCAGGAGAGCGCGCCGTCCACGGAAGTGTCGGTGCCGATTTTGCAGGCGGCGTCGGCTCCGACTCCGACGTCGACGACCTCGACGTCCTCGTCCGGCGGCGGCTGCGTCTTCGAACCCGGACGGTCGTTCGATCCCACATTGTGGGTTCTCTTCGGGGTCGGCGTATTCGGATCATGTGCGCGCGGCGCACGATCGATGCGACGCGCGAAGCAGGGGTGTCCTGGCGCGCGTCACGGAGAACAGTCATGAGCAACCGCTTATATCGAACATTCTCCGGGGCGGTACGCGTTTGCGTGCCTGCGGGGATCATGTGCGCAGTATTGAGCGCCCATGCTGGAACGCTTCAGGTCAATACCACCCTCGATGCGCCGGCGTCCGCTGCGGCGATTGCGGTCGGTCAATGCGATGACGGACAGGGGCAATGCACGCTCAGAGCCGCGATTCAGGTTGCGGATGCGGCGACGACCGCGAGCACGATCATGGTCCCGGCCGGAAATTATCAGCTGACCGTGACGGGGGTTGACGAGGCGGCTGAACAGGTGAATGGCAGCTTTACGGTCGTGCACACTCCGGACGCCTCGAAAGGGGACCTGAATATTACGCAGAGCATGACGATTATCGGGGCCGGCGCGGGACAGACGGTGATCGGATGGGCGCCGGGGGCGAACCAGGATCGCATCTTCCACATCGAGATACCCGCCGGTGCACAAAGCAATATGACGGTGAACCTGCAGGGAATGACGGTGGAGAACGGCTATGTTCCGACGCCCGTGATTCTCGATGCGTCGGTGCCGACGGCGGTGATCCGCTTTGCGCGCATGGGCGGAGGCATCGCGATCGGGGCCGGGGCGGAAATCCAGGTCATCGATTCCACCGCGACCGAGGGTGAAGAGGATGAGGGTGGGTGCGGTGGCGGAGGCGGCGGCAGCAGCAAGGGGTGCGCAGGTCCGGAAGGTCATGGGGGACCTGGCGAGAGCGAGTCCGGCGCGACCATTCAGATGGTGACCCTGTCCGATGTTCAGGTCATGAACAATGCGGCAGGTGGAGAGGGCGGCGGTATTTACAATACGGGTCCCCTGACGCTGGATCACGTGACGGTGACGGGAAATACGAGTGCCGCTAACGGCGGGGGTATCTACAACGATGCGGTCATGCGGATGACCGACAGTGAGATTGGCTCGACGGCAGCCCCGAACAGTGCGGCCGATGGCGGTGGACTGTTCGAAACCGGATTCCATACGTCGGAAATCGAACGCAGTGCGTTCGTCGGCAACAGCGCCTCGAGCGGCGGCGGTATTGCGGGCCGTCGGATGGTGCTCGAAGTCATTACCCGCTCAACGATCGCAGCCAATACCGCCACCGACGGGGGGGCGGGCATCATGACGAACGGTCGCGTCAATCTGATCAACGATACGGTCGCCGACAATACGGTCACGGGAAAAGTCGGCAAGGCGGGTGTCGGGCTCAGCGGGTTCGGCCCGGCCAGCGCGCTGCCCGCCAGCGGCGGCGCCAATGCGGCAAATTTCAGTCTGACCAATACCATTGTGGCGGCGAACACCTATGCCGGTACGACTCCGACATTGCTCAATTGTGGAGGCAAGGGGGAGGGCGATCCGGCGGCGCGGTTCTATTCGATGGGACACAATATCGAGGACGGCACCAGCTGCGGACTTGGTGCGGCAGGCGATCAATCGAGCGTCAATGCGCAACTCGGTCCGCTGGAAGAAAATGGAGGCCCGACGCCGACCATGGCGCTGCAGAGCGGCAGTCCGGCGATCGATGCCGGAGATTCCACCCAGTGTCCGAACGAGGATCAGCGCGGGCAGATGGGCCGCGCCGATGGGAATATCGACGGGGTGTTCCAGTGCGACGTCGGTGCGTATGAGCTGTTCGTGCATACGGCCGATCTGCACATCGACAACGTGTCGGCACCGGACAGCGTGTACGTCGGTCGAGAGTTTTCCGTGACAGCAACGGCTCACGTGGATCCGACCGCGACGACCGCCGCGACGGGGGTGCAGATCGTCACCTCTGCTCTGCCGTCGTCGCTGGTGCTGCAGTCTGCAACGATTGCGACGCCTGCGGGCAGCGCATCTTGTGTAGAGACCGGTGCGGTGGTCAGTTGCCCGGCCGGTACCCTGGCCCCGGGGGCCTCTGCCACCATGACGTTGAATCTGCAGTCCGGCGCACCGAACGCTGAGGCGCCGATCGAATTCTCCGTCACCCAGACGGCGCCGATTGATCCGAATCTGGTCAACAATTCGGCGGATGCCAGGATCTCGGAGCTCGGGCAGTCCGATCTGACGGTCACGCCCGGAAACCCTTCGGTCAGCGCGGCACGGGGTACTGCGATGTATCTCCCGTTCCTCATCCGCAACTTCGGTCCGACGGATGCGCAGCAGGTCCGCTTTGGCGTCACGCTGCCGCCCAACGTTCTGTACGATTCGATCGACTTGCCGGGGGCGAGCTGCAATTTTGACGGCACCGATACGCCGGCGACGATTCTGTGCACGCTGGACTCGCTCGCCTCGGGTGCGTCACTCAGCGGCTTGGTGCAGGTGACCGCCGCGACGACCGGCGATGGCACGGCCAGCTTCGATGTCGAAGCGCCGCAGGAAGACGTGAATCTCGTGGATAATTCGACCCAGACGGCGGTGTCGGTGAAGAGCATCAGTGCTGCGGCACCGGTCGTGTCGAGTGGTGGCGGGGGGTGCGTGAGTGTGCCCGATGCGGGGTTCGACCCGCTGCTGCTGGGACTGGCGGGATTCGCCGCGCTGCTGTTGGGGAGAAGACTCCTGCGAACGCGCGGCAGGATTCCGTAAGAGACCGGTGCAATGCGATGCTCTGAGCTTGGGGTCGGTGCACTCGGCGAGATGCGGGCTGAGCCCAGGCCCGCGGGTCTGATCCGGGCAGCGTTCGGATTTGTGCGCGACCCGCTCTGGTGGCTGGCCAGCGCCGTGGGACTCGTCGTGGCGATCGGGCTTCGGTTTGCGTTTCCGGCGGCGATGGCAATCTCCGCGTTGCATGGGATTGAAGTCTGGTTCTCCTGCGTGCTGTGGCAGCCGGCACTCGAGGAAGGAGTCTTTCGGGGACTGATCCAGGGGGAATTGCTGCGCCGCCGCACCATTGCGGCGCGCTGGTGCGGCGTCAGTGCAGCAAACCTGATCACCTCGGCTCTCTTCGTGGCGGCGCACTTCGTGCATCATCCGCCGCTGTGGGCGTTGAGTGTGTTCGCGCCGTCGCTGCTGTTCGGCGGGTTCCGCGAGCGCTACCGGGGCGTCGGGGCGCCGATGGGTCTGCACATCCTGTTCAATCTCGAGTTCTTCGTGGCGGCCTCGCTCGCCCTGCGGTGAGCGTCGGTGCGAAACGACAGCTGTGCGTCCGGGATCGGTAAGGGAGGGGGAATTACCTAGGGGCATGTGCGAATGCTTCCCGTCGGGCCAACCTGACAAAGTGCGGCGGTCGCAAGCGACTTTCTCAGGAGAACATGATGTACGCAGCGAAATCGACAGTGGCGATGGCAATTTTGACGGGGCTGCTGTTGTCTTCCCCGGCAGTATTCGCGCAGAACGCCGGCGGTGGAGGCGGTGGCGCAGGTGCACAATCTCAGAGCCGGATCGGCAGCGGAACGCGGCTGCAGGATCGGGACCGGCTGGCGACCCACGACATGGATCGGCTGCACGACCGGACGCTCGACCGCACTCGCGATCGGTTGCATGACCGCACTTTCGACCGTCTCTACGACCGCGACCTCAAGCGCGAACAGGACCGGGACCGTATCTACGGCGGGAACCTGATGACCAGCGCGGAGCAGACGCAATACGAAGAGCATCTGCGTTCGTTGCCGACGGAGCAGGAGCGTGTGCAGTACCGGATGGAGCAGCAGCACGAGATGCAGCAGCGCGCCGAGGAACGCCATGAGCATCTCGGCTCTCCGCCGAGCGAGGCCCAGATCCGTGCGCAGGAGCGCCAGCGCCAGCAGGAGCGTGAGCAGATCTACGGCTATGCCATGATGACGCCCCAGGAGGTTGCGCGCTATCAGGCACAGATGGGAGCGGCGCGCACGGCGCAGGAACGCGAACACATTCGCGCCGAGCATCGTCGGCAGATGGAAGAGCGCGCCCGCGAACGCGGTGAGTCACCGCCGAAGTAGGGGCGCAGATCATGACCCGAACAAGTGGTGTTCTGGGCGTGGCGCTGTGTCTGATCCTCGGTTCGGGACCCGCCGCCCACGCGGCGGGTCCTGACGGCTGGCGGCTTTCGGCCGGCTATCAGTACACGAGCGGCGACTACGGGGGTATCGAGACCATTACCGAGACGTACGTTCCCGTGACCGTGGGTTACCGGTTCGAGTCCGCGGCATTCCGGGTGACCGTCCCGTACGTCAGCGTGAGCGGTCCGGCGACCATCATTGACGATACGACCGGGGAATTCGCGCCGGGGCCGGGCGGGACGCATGGCGGTCTCGGGGATGTTCTGCTGTCCGGGACGCTCTATGACCTCGCCAAATCGGATGCGGCGCGATTTCATCTCGATGTGACCGGGACGGTGAAATTAGGGACCGCAAAGGCTTCCGAAGGTCTCGGAACCGGCGAAACTGACTATGCGCTGCAGCTCGATGCGCTGAAAGACGTGGGCAGGGTCGGTTTGTTCGCCACGGCCGGGTACGTAGTGCGGGGCAGTCCGGGAAAGATCCACCTGCGCGACGTTCCGTTCGGGCAGGTCGGCATGGATCTGCTGGTGATGAACGGTGCGCGCGCGGGCGTGAGCTTCGCCTACCGGACGTCTGCGATCGTGAACTACGACGCCGTGAAGGAAGCATCCGTGTTCGCAGCGTTTTCCGCTGCCGGTGGTCTGGTCATCAACCCTTCCATCTTCAAAGGATTTGGGGACAGCAGTCCATCCTGGGGGGGCGGCGTTCAGTTCAGCTGGAGTCCTGCATCCGGACAGACTTAGGAGGTCTCGGCGCAGGACGGACCGCGCGCCGCAGGGCGCGCTGGTCCGCATTGGTCCATACGGTGTGGGGGACTTAGGGCGTGGACGACATGAAAGCCGCACGTGCATCGCATCCGGCGCCTCCCGAGGGTGCCGCGGAACTCCTGCCGGCCCAACTGAGTGGGTTGCTGAGGCCGGAGGCCTACCCCCATCCCGTCGAAGCGGTCGCGGTCATCGAGACGCCTATTTCCTGGGTGTTGCTTGCCGGCGCCTTCGCTTACAAGATCAAACGTGCCGTGCGCTATCCGTTCGTCGATCAGCGCACGCTCGAGTATCGTCGGTGGTTATGCGAGGAGGAGTTTCGGCTCAATCGCCGTTTCGCCTCCGAATTGTATCTGGAAGTCTGCTCCGTCGTATCCGCCGGACGGCACGTGCGCATGCACAGCGGTCCGGCCGGCACCCACAGGATCGTCGAGTACGCGGTACGGATGGTGCGATTCGATGCGGCCGACGAGCTCGATCGGCGTCTGGCGGAAGGCCGCCTGCCGGTCGATGCACTCGGGACCTTCGGGAAGACGCTGGCGGACATACATGCCACGCTCCCCTCCGTCACGGAGGATGCGAGTTGGGGGCAACCGGCACGCGTGCGCTCGCTGCTGATCGACAATGTGCGGCAGTGCGCCGCTGCGGCCGGAGTATTCTCGCGCGCCGAGGCTGTGGCAGCCCTCGAGGTGCCGCTGGAACAGCGGCTCGCAGAGGCCAGTCCGGCGATGGCGTTGCGCTGCGCGAGCGGCCGGGTGCGCGAGTGTCACGGCGATCTGCACAGCCGCAATATCGTCGTGCGCGAGGGGCGTCTGGTGCCGTTTGACTGCCTGGAGTACGAGCCGGCGTTTCGCTGGATCGACGTGGCGGATGAAATCGCCTTTCTGTCGAGCGATCTCGCCGCGCGCGGCCATCGGCGGCATGCGCATGCATTTCTGGCTGCGTATCTGCAGCGCAGCGGTGATTACCATGCGTGCCGGGTCATTCGGTTGTACGAGGTACACCGGGCACTGGTGCGTGCCAAGGTGGCCGCGCTCTCGGCCGCCACACGTCCCGAGGCGGGACGCTCGGCGCTGCGCGCGGAATTCGAGCGGCTGGTGCGCCATGCTGTCGCGGCGCTGGCGGCACGGCAGCCGCAGCTGGTGCTGATGAGCGGATTGTCCGGATCGGGCAAGACGTGGATCGCCCGGCAGCTCACCGAGCGGCTCGAGGCGGTGCATCTGCGTTCGGACATCGAGCGCAAACGCCTGGCGGGCCTCGATCCGCTGCAACCTTCGGGATCGGGGCTCGCGGCGGGACTGTACGCCCCCGACGTGAGCGAGCGAGTGTACGATGAGCTGGCGCGAGAGGCCTACGATGCGCTCATCGGAGGCTACTCCGTGATCGTGGATGCGACCTTCCTGCGCCGTGCGCAGCGGCGTCGATTCAGGGAACTGGGCGCGCGTGCGCAGGCTTCGACCTACTGGATCCGGTGCACCGCGCCGCTGGCACTGTTGCAGGAGCGGCTGCGTGCGCGTGCCGAGGCGGGACAGGATCCTTCCGAGGCCGATGCATCGGTCCTCGAATGGCAGCGTCAGCAGCTCGAACCGCCGGCCGCGGATGAAAGGCTTGCGTCTCTCGAGGTCGAATCCATCGACCCGCAGTCGATCGACAGGATCCTCGGGCTGATCAGCGCCGCGCCGTGATCCCGCGCGTCCTCAGGTCGAGGCCTCGCTCGGCTGCTGCAGCAGGCGCACGAATGCTGCTGCGGCCGGCTCCATCTGCGCGCTCTCACGCTCTACCATCATCAACGGGCGGGTGATGGTCAGCTCGCGCACCGGCAGCGTGCGCAAACTGCCGTCGGCGAGTTCGTTGAGCATGCAGATACGCGGCAGCCAGGCGATGCCGCCGCCGTGCACCGCGGCGCGCTTGAGTGCCTCGGTATTGCCGAATTCCATGGTCTCGCCCGGAGTGATGTTCTGCCGCTGCAGCGCCGCGGCGATCAGCTCCCGGGTTCCGGAACCGTGTTCGCGCATCAGCAGCGGTTCACCGGAGAGGTCCTCGGGCTTGAGCGTCTTGCGCGCGAACAGGGGGTGATCCGGAGCCGCCACGGGCATGATTTCATCGTGCTGGAAGACCGTGCTGCGCAGTCCCTGCAGATGCAGCGGACCCTCGATGAACCCGAGCATGAAGCGCATGTCATCGACGCCCTGGGAGACCTGCTCGGTGTTGCCGACGAACAGTGAGATCTCGACGTGCGGCCGCTGGCGGCGGAATGTCGCCAGCAGCGGCGGCAACACATAGGTGCCGATCGTATTGCTTGCGCCCAGGGTCAGCCGGCCGCGCAGCGCCCCGGCGATCTCCTGCATGGCGGCCTCGGCGGTGCGTTCGAGTTCGAACAGCCGCACTGCATAGCGGTTCAGCACTTCACCGGCCTGGGTCAGGCGCATGCCCTTGGCGTGGCGTTCGAACAGCGTCACGCCCAGACGCTGCTCGAACGCCTTGAGCTCACGCGATAGCGCCGGCTGGGACACGTGCAGCTTGCGGGCCGAGGCGGTGAGGCTGCCGGTGGCGGCGACCGTGGCGAAGATCGCCAGATGGTGCAGGTTCATCGCCGCAGTATAGGACGCGAACGGTCGCTACGGCCGGCGGGATCGCAGGCGCGCCGCCGGCGCGGCGCGCCCTGGATCAGAATCGCCCGCTCTGGAAGTCCTGGAAGGCCTGCATCAGCTCCTCGCGGGTGTTCATGACGAACGGGCCGTACTTGGCGACCGGTTCGCGCAGTGGCTTGCCGGCGACCAGGATCAGTCGCGCCGGGGACGCGCCGCTACGCGCTTCGATGTGCACCGCGCCGGTCCCGCCGAGCACCGCCAGATCGTGCGTCCCGACCGAAGTCACGGCCTCGCCCGCGCCGATACCCACCGCTCCTTCGTAGACGTAGACGAATCCGGCATGCCCGGCCGGCAGGTCGTGTCCGAACCGGGCGCCCGGGGCGAGCTCGATATCGAGGTACGTCGGTTCCGTGGCCGGCTGCGCGATCGGACCGGTCACGCCCTCGACCGTTCCGGCGATCACTTTCACGCGAGCCGTTCCGACTTCGACCACGGGGATGCGCTGCGGCCCGAATTCCTGGTAGCGCGGTGCGGTCATCTTCTCGCGCGCCGGCAGGTTGATCCACAGCTGGAAGCCGCGCATGCGACCCTCCTGCTGTTCGGGCATCTCCGAGTGGATGATGCCGCGCCCGGCGGTCATCCACTGCACGCTGCCAGGGACGAGCACTCCTTCGTGGCCGTGGTTGTCGCGATGGCGCATGCGCCCGTCGAGCATGTACGTCACCGTCTCGAAGCCGCGGTGCGGATGGTCGGGAAAGCCCGCGATGTAGTCGCCGGGATTATCGGTACCGAACTCATCGAGCATCAGGAACGGGTCCAGATCGGCGAGCTGCGGCTGGCCGATCACGCGTGTCAGTTTGACCCCCGCGCCGTCCGAGGTGGGCATGCCGCGCACCAGGCGCTCGACGCTGCGGGTCGCAAGAGTATTCATGGCGATCTCCGGTCGATAAAGATGTTCGTTGCGGCTCAGGCGGCCAGCCGGGCCGCTTCGGCCGCAGCAGCGCTGATCGCAGCCTGACGCTGATCCGGGCTGATGTTAACGCCCTCGGCGCGCACGAAGGTCACCTCCGTGATACCGAGGAAACCGAACACGCCCCGCAGGTAGCTCTCCTGGTGCTCCAGGGCCGCCGCCGGGCTCTGCGGGCCGTAAAATCCGCC
>JAKADE010000414.1 GCA_021820785.1 Pseudomonadota bacterium | reverse complement strand
GGCGCGTCATGACGATGATGCTGATGCGCCGGTTGATCGGATCGAACGGATTGGTCTTGTCGAACAGCACCGTCGAGGCGAGACCGACGACCCGGGCGACCTTGCCTTGCTTAAGCCCGCCCTGCACGAGGGCGCGGCGGGCCGCGTTGGCCCGGTCGGCCGACAGTTCCCAGTTCGTGTAGTGGTTGTGGCCGGGATACGGATGCGCATCGGTGTGGCCGATGATCGCGATCTGGTTCGGTACGGAGTTCAGGTACGGGGCGAGCGTCTCGAGGATGCGCCGGGTGTAGCCGCGCAGCTTCGCGCTGCCCAGGTCGAACATCGGACGGTTCTTGGCATCGACGATCTGGATGCGCACCCCGCGCGGGGTGATGTCGAGCAACAGCTGGTTCTTGAACGGCTTGAGGGCCTGGCTCTTCTCCACCGCCTGGCGCAGCTGCGCCATGAGTGACTCCAGGCGTTTGTGGTCGGCCTGGGCCACGCGCTTGCGGGCCTCCCGGGCGCTGATCGGCTTCGGGATCGTGCTCAGCGAATCGATGCTGCCGCTGCCGTGCTGCGGCGCATGGATCGCCGCGATCGGATGCGGGCTGGTGTTCATGCCGTTCAGTCCGCCGCCCAGGTTGATCGGGCTGGTGCTAGCCCCGCCCGGGCCCTGCGGTCCGGGCGCCGCCCGCGTGCTGTGCCCGGTCTGCATGCTGGGGTTCTTGAAGTAGTTGAAGATTGCCGCGCGCTGCGCCTTGTTGACGGCCGTGACGATCCACATCACCAGGAAGAAGGCCATCATTGCGGTGACGAAGTCCGCGTAGGCGACCTTCCAGGCCCCGCCGTGGTGTCCTCCCTCGCCGCGGCGCGCCTTCCTGACGATGATCAGCGGCCGTTCGTCTTTCGTTGCGGCCATCAGGCTTTCGCGGCTTTGTTCTTCAGCTGCGCCTCGAGGTCCGCGAAGCTCGGCCGCACGTCGCTGAACAGCAGCTTGCGGGCGAACTCGATCGCGACGGCCGGCACGTAGCCGCGCACGCTCGCCACCAGGGCCATCTTGACCAGTTCGAACGCCTTGATCTCGTCGTTGGCCGCGTGGCCCATGGCCGCGGCGAGCGGACCGGCGAAGCCGTAGGAGACCAGAATGCCGAGGAACGTGCCGACCAGCGCCGAGGCGACCCGCTCGCCGATGCTCGCGGTGTCGGCGCCGGCGATCGAGGCCATGGTGTTCACGATGCCGAGCACGGCTGCGACGATGCCGAAGCCGGGCAGGGCATCGGCCATGCGCTGCACCGCGTGGCCCGGCTCGTGCGCTTCCTGGCGGAAGGTCTCGAGCTCCTCATCGAGCAGGCTCTCGAACTCGTGCGGGTTGAGGTTACCGCCGACCATCAGGCGCAGGCTGTCGGTGATGAAGTTGCGCAGGTGATGATCGGCCGCGATCTGTGGGTATTTCTTGAACAGCTGGCCACCGTCGGGCGAGTCGATGTCCGACTCGATCGCCATCAGGCCTTCCTTGCGGATGCGCAGCAGCACGTCGTAGAGCAGCTTCAGGATCGATACGTAGTCGTCGTGCTCGTAGCGCTCCTGCTTCAGCAGCGAGACGATGCCGGCGAGGCTCGCCTTGACGACCTTGATCGGGTTGCTGGTGAGGAACGCACCGAATGCCGCGCCGATGATGATCAGGAACTCGGCCGGGTGCCACAGCGCGAGCAGCTTCCCGCCCTCGATCATGAAGCCCACCGCCACGCAGGCGAGGACGACAATGCTTCCGATGATCTGAATCACGAGCTGGCAGCGCCTTAACTGAGAGTGCCGCGCGGGATCCAGGCGCCAATCCGGGCGATCCGATCCTTTGCGCAGCGGTGCTGATGCGAGTATCGGCGGCACCGGGGCGATCTTGAACTGCGGAGGGCCGGAACTGTGACGCCGACCGTGTAAACTGCTGCGCGACGCCGCCCGACGGTTGCGGCGAGGAGATCCCCGTGCTTGAGCATCTCGACCGGCTGGCGCCGGACCCCATCCTGGGCCTGATGGCCGCATTTCGCGCGGATGACGACGTCCGCAAGGTCGACCTGGGTGTCGGCGTATACCGCGACGATCGCGGCGAGACGCCCGTCATGCAGGCGGTACGCGAGGCCGAGCGTGCCGTACTGGAGCGCCAGCGCACCAAGACGTACGTGGCGCCGGCCGGCAACCCGGCGTTCAACGAGGCCCTGCGGCGCCTGGCGCTCGGCGAGCACTCCGCGCTGGATCGCTCCGAGCGGGTCCGGGCCGTGCAGGCGCCGGGCGGCTGTGGCGCGCTGCGTCTGGGCGCTGAGCTGATCCGCGCGGCCCGTCCCGACGCGGTCGTGCACGTGAGCGATCCGACCTGGGCGAATCACGTGCCGCTGCTCTCCGGCTGCGGCCTGAAACTCGAGCGCTATCCGTATTTCGAGGCATCGAGCGGCGGCGTCGCATTCGAGGCCATGATGGGTGCGCTCGGCAAGCTGCCGCCGCGCTCCGTCGTGCTGCTGCACGCGTCCTGCCACAACCCCACGGGCGCGGACCTCGCAGACGATCAGTGGCGGCAGATCGCCGCACTGCTCGCCGAGCGCGAGCTGCTGCCGTTCATCGACATGGCCTATCAGGGCCTCGGCCGGGGCGTCGCCGAGGACGCCTTCGGTCTGCGGCTGCTCGCCGAGCAGCTGCCCGAGGCGCTGATCGCGGTGTCCTGCTCGAAGAACTTCGGCCTGTATCGCGAGCGGGTCGGCTGCCTGATCACGGTCAGCCAGAATGCTTCTGCGGCCGAGGCTGCGCTCTCGCAGCTGGTGCGCATCGCGCGCGGCCTGTACTCGATGCCCCCGGACCACGGCGCCGCCATCGTGGCGGAGATTCTCGGCACCGAATCGCTGCGCGCGACCTGGCAGCACGAGCTCGACGGGATGCGCGCGCGCATCCTGAAACTGCGCCAGGCGGCCGCCGAGGCGCTCGCGGTGAGCTGCCCGAACCGGGACTTCAGCCACATCGTGCGTCAGCGCGGCATGTTCTCCTACCTCGGCGTCGATGCGGCCACCGTGCGGCGGCTGCGCGAGGCGCATCACGTCTACATGACCGACGACAGCCGGATCAACATCGCCGGGCTGCGTCAGGAGAACATTCCGTATTTCGCCGCGGCGGTCGCCCGGGCGCTGGCTCAATAGGCCCCGGGAGCCTGCGGCGCGCTCTTGCGCTCCAGGATCATGAAGGTGAACGCGTAGGCGTTGCGGGCGTCGGCGGCATGGCGATGACACTCGACATCGGCCCACTGGGTCGGGTCGATCGCCGGGAAGAAGGTATCGCCGCTGATCTCGGCGTGCACCAGCGTCAGGTAGATGCGGCGCGCGAACGGCATCAGCAGGCGGTACACCTCGGCGCCGCCGATGCCGATCAGCTCCGGCTCCTCGCGCACGCAGCCGAGCGCGTGGCCCAGGGAGTGCACGGCGAGCACCCCGGGACTGTGCCACTGACGGTTGCGGGTCAGCACGAGGTTGCGCCGTCCGGGCAGTGGGCGGCCGATCGATTCGAAGGTCCGGCGGCCCATCAGGATCGGTTTGCCGATCGTGATGGCCTTGAAGCGCTTCAGATCATCGGCCAGCCGCCACGGCAGCGTGTTGTCGCGGCCGATGCAGCCGTTCTCGGCCATGGCCGCGATCAGCGAGACCTGCGGTTGCGCGAGACTCACCGGCCGGTCCCGGCCATCGGGTGACACTCGGGCACGCGGGGCCTCAGATTTCCACCACGGTGTTGAGCGAGACGACACCGCGCTGCGGCATGCGGAAGAATTCCGCCGCCTGGGTGCTATGCCGCTGC
>JAKADE010000413.1 GCA_021820785.1 Pseudomonadota bacterium | reverse complement strand
TGGTGTCGATCCTCACCGAGCCGAAGAACGCGCTGACCAAGCAGTACCGGCGCCTGTTCGAGATGGAAGGTGCCGAGCTCGAGTTCCGCGAGGACGCACTGCGCGCGGTGGCCCGTCGGGCCATGCAGCGCAAGACCGGCGCGCGCGGCTTGAGGACCATCCTTGAAACAGTCCTGCTCGACACCATGTATGACTTGCCGACGCTGCGGGATGTTGCCAAGGTCGTGGTCGATGAGACCGTGATCGACGGCTCGAGCAATCCGTACGTCGTGTATCGCTCCGAGGAAGGCCGTCCGGCCGGTACCGAGGAGCCCCGGCGGGCCGCCGGCCATTGAACCTGCGCCGAGCCGCGCAGGGCGCGCCGCCCGCCAGCTCAATCATTCGAGGCTTCGAGCGTGTCTGAATCCAACACCCCTACTGAGCCTGTGGTGGCCGCACGGGGCGTTCCCGTGCTGCCGCTGCGGGATGTGGTCGTCTACCCGCACATGGTGATCCCGCTGTTCGTCGGCCGGGAGAAGTCCATCGAGGCGCTCGAAGTCGCCATGCGCGCCGACCGGCGCATCATGCTGGTGGCGCAGAAGCAGGCCGATATCGACGATCCGAAGGCCGACGATCTGTACCGGATCGGCACCGTCGCGACGATCCTGCAGCTGCTGAAGCTGCCCGACGGCACGGTCAAGGTGCTGGTCGAGGGTGTCGACCGGGCGCGCATCGAGCGGCTGAACCCGGGCGAGTACTACTCGGCCGAGATCGAG
The DNA here is from genome assembly GCA_021820785.1 of Pseudomonadota bacterium. The sequence continues at coordinate 3,062 of JAKADE010000413.1, read as the reverse complement.
TCGCTGCCCGACGTGGAGTCCTACGACGAGCGTGAGATGGACGTCATGTCCCGCTCGGTGATCTCCCAGTTCGAGCAGTACGTGAAGCTCAACAAGAAGGTGCCGCCCGAGGTGCTCACGGCACTGGCCGGCATCGAGCAGGCCGGCCGCCTCGCCGACACCGTCGCGGCGCACATGTCGGTCAAGCTCGCCGAGAAGCAGAAGGTGCTCGAGATCCTGGACGTGAAGAAGCGTCTCGAGCACATCCTGGTCGCCATCGAAGGCGAGCTCGACGTGCTGCAGATCGAGAAGCGCATCCGCGGCCGCGTCAAGGCTCAGATGGAGAAGAGCCAGCGCGAGTACTACCTCAACGAGCAGATGAAGGCCATCCAGAAGGAGCTCGGTGAGATGGACGAGGGCGGCAACGAACTCGCCGACCTCGAGGGACGCATCGCGCGCGCCGGCATGCCGAAGGAGGCCCGCGAGAAGGCGACCAGCGAGCTGAACAAGCTGAAGATGATGTCGCCCATGTCGGCCGAAGCGACCGTCGTGCGCAACTACATCGACTGGCTGGTCAAGGTGCCGTGGAAGAAGCGCACCAAGATCATCAAGGACATCGCCCGCGCCGAGCAGGTCCTCGACGAGGATCATTTCGGGCTGGAGAAGGTCAAGGAGCGCATCGTCGAGTACCTCGCCGTGCAGCAGCGCGTCGAGAAGTTGAAGGGCCCGATCCTGTGCCTGGTCGGACCGCCGGGCGTGGGCAAGACGTCCCTCGGTCAGAGCATCGCGCGGGCCACGAACCGCAAGTTCGTGCGCATGTCCCTGGGCGGCGTGCGTGACGAGGCGGAAATCCGCGGCCATCGGCGCACCTACATCGGGTCGCTGCCGGGCAAGATCGTGCAGAACATGTCCAAGGCCGGCGTGCACAATCCGCTGTTCCTGCTCGATGAGATCGACAAGATGTCGATGGACTTCCGCGGCGATCCGTCCTCGGCGCTGCTCGAGGTGCTCGATCCGGAGCAGAACTCGACGTTCAACGATCATTACCTCGAGGTCGATCTCGATCTCTCGGAGGTCATGTTCGTCTGCACCGCCAACAGCCTGAACATTCCGGCGCCGCTGCTCGATCGCATGGAGGTGATCCGTCTTCCCGGCTACACGGAAGACGAGAAGATGAACATTGCGCGGCGCTACCTCGTGCCGAAGCAGATGAAGAGCAACGGCCTGAAAGACGACGAGCTGAAGGTCTCGGATGCCGCGCTGCTCGACATCGTGCGCTACTACACGCGCGAGGCGGGCGTACGCAATCTCGAGCGCGAGGCCGCCAAGATCTGCCGCAAGGCCGTCAAGCAGCTGCTGCTGCACAAGAAGGACGAGCGGCAGGTGAACGTCACCCCGCGCAATCTGGACAAGTATCTCGGCGTGCGCCGGTTCCGCTACGGCAAGGCTGAAGACCAGAACCGCGTCGGACAGGTCACCGGGCTCGCCTGGACCGAGGTCGGCGGAGAGCTGCTCACGATCGAGGCAGCGGTGGTGCCCGGCAAGGGCAAGCTGCAGCACACCGGTCAGCTCGGGGAAGTCATGCAGGAGTCGATCCAGGCAGCGATGACCGTGGTGCGCAGCCGCGCCCAGGTGCTCGGGCTGGAGACCGAGTTCTATCAGAAGCTCGACGTGCATCTGCACATCCCGGAAGGGGCCACGCCGAAGGACGGGCCGAGCGCCGGCATCGGCATGTGCACCGCGCTGGTCTCGGCGCTGACGCGCATCCCGGTGCGCTCGGATGTCGCGATGACCGGTGAGATCACGCTGCGCGGGGAAGTGTTGCCGATCGGCGGACTGAAGGAGAAGCTGCTGGCGGCGCACCGGGGCGGCATCAAGACGGTGCTGATCCCGGACGAGAACCGCAAGGACCTCGTGGAGATCCCCGACAACATCAAGGGAAATCTCGAGATCAAGCCGGTCAAGTGGATCGACGAGGTGCTCGCGCTGGCGCTGACGCAGCAACCGGTGCCGCTCACGCACGACGCTCCGCCGGCACCGGCCGCCGAAGCGCCCGTGGCCGCCGAGGTGCGTCGGGGACGGCGCAACGGACGCAAGCAGGTTCCGCCGGCACATTGACCAAAGATGAACGCCCCGCCATGCTCTGGCAGGCATGGCGGGGCGTTCGCTTGCCTCGCCCATCAACGGGTGCTTAGCTCAGCTGGTAGAGCGTCGCCTTTACACGGCGAATGTCGGGGGTTCGAGTCCCTCAGCACCCATCGGTTCCGGCCTCCTCGTCCCCTCGGCGCCGGTTGAGTCCCCAGGCCGGGTGGGCCAATGCGTTCAGGCGTCCCCGGCGCCATGCGACCCACGCCGCACGCCACGTGCGAGCATGAGCTTCCCCATCTTTGCACCTGCGACGTCACTCCGGTTGGCCGCCCGCGCGTCGCCAGCCGGGCCCATTCCCTGCAGCCACGCGGCTCGGCGGTTGCGCCGGACGGCATCCGTATCCGGGCCGCGGGGGCCCGGATGGGCCGCTGCGCGCGCACCCATCGCCCCTTCTGCGCGCATGACCCGTGCGGCCAACATGGAGCCGTGCGCCGTCCCCGTTCCCGACCGCCACGCGTGGCGTCCTCGCCTAGGCAATCATACCAGTGTCGTTTCGTATAACCCCTACATGACATGTGTGTTTCGCAATACGGTGCCTTGCGATCACATTCACACAATTCACGAACGCGCACTGGAGCACGGTTAAGCCCCTGACAACAGCGGACGATACTACCTGTCGCGCGCCACGAAAGCAGCGGCGCAGGATGACTGACGCAGGTCATCCGATGTGACCATACCGCAACTGTCTAGTGGAAAACGCCATGTTCAAATTCTCCTCGAAAAAATCCGATGAAGACCGCTCGATAACAGTCAATGCGCTGGAACTGGCGGAGCTCAGGGGTCGGGTTGCTGCCATCAAGAAATCTCAGGCGGTGATCGAGTTCGGACTCGACGGCGTGATCCTCTCGGCCAACGACAATTTCCTGCAGGCCGTCGGTTACACGCTCGAGGAGCTCAAAGGCCAGCATCATAGAATTCTGGTCGACTCCAGATCG
>JAKADE010000412.1 GCA_021820785.1 Pseudomonadota bacterium | reverse complement strand
CGGCGCGGCGCTGGTGCGCAACCTGCGGTTCGTGCTCGCGAGCGCCGCGTCGTTCGCCCGCGATCCGGTCCGCGCGCACCTGATCGGTCTGAAGCCCGGCGTCCCGGTCGGTGACTGGCGCGATAGCAACACCGGTCTCGGCGGCGGTTACTACCCGTACGACGTCAATGCCGCACTCGTGCCGGCCGCGCTGGATTCCATCGCGCGGCTGTACGCGAGCGGGCTGCTCAATCCGTATCTCACTGTCGCCGAACGGCCCCAGTTCGCGCAGGCGGCCCGCATGGCACGGGTCTGGAGCGAGCGCGCCTCGCAGCTGTTCACGGTGACAGTGGCGCACGCGGCGGCGGTGCGAGACGTCAAGGAGTATGCGGCCACTGATGCCGTTCCTGCGCGTGCGGCCGTGGCGTCGCTCGGTCGCGGTCCGGTGTCTTTCCCGGCGCTCTCGCTGCAGCGCTCGGGTCGGCCGGTTCCGGTGATGCAGTCGGATGTCGGCTACGTCCTGCTGTTCGGTAAACCCGCACCCCGGACGCTGCAGAGACTGGTGGCGACCGTGATGCGGCCGTTCCCGGCAGGGTTGCTGACGGGCGCCGGTCTGGTGGTGGCCAATCCCGCGTTCGCGCCGCCGGCGCTCGCGGCCGAATTTACCCGCAACGCCTATCACGGCACGGTGGTCTGGTCCTGGCAGCAGGCGCTGCTCGCGGCCGGTCTCGCGCGCCAGCTGCGCCGCACGGATCTGCCGCCGGCGGTGCGCGTGCACCTGCAGAATGCCGAGCGCGCATTGTGGCGGGTGATCGCCGCGACGCACTCGATGGCCAACAGTGAACTGTGGTCCTGGACGTACGGCGCGGGCCATTACCACATTCGTCCGTTCGGCTCGGCGAGCGCCGACGCCTCTGAAGCCGACGCCGCGCAACTCTGGAGTACGGTGTATCTGGCGGTGCGGCCGCCTGCCGGCCTGATGCGCCCGGCGCACCGCGCCGTGGCCGGGACGCACTGAGCGTGACACGCGCCGGCCTCGGGTACGCAACGGTCCGCGCTGCGGCGGTACTCGGGGCGGCGCTGTGCGCGGCGGCGGGTCCGCCGGCGCACGCGGCCGGCGGGTTTCGCCTGCGCGTGGATGCCGCGGGACTCGCGGACTATTTTCCCGGCATGCTCGGCAACGGCATGCTCGCGACCCTGACGGCCCGGCGCGGGACCCGCGCCACACAGACCTACATGGTCGGGCTCATGGACCGTACCCCCGGGGACATGGCCCGTCCGGCACTGCTGCCGGGGTGGAACGGCATCGATTACGACCCGCAGCCGGGTGCGGGCGAGGCAGACTGGATGGACCGCGGCGCGTTGCATGCGACGCGCTTTCGCGATTATCACCAGACACTCGATCTGCACGATGCCGTCCTGACGACGCGCTACCGCTACATCGCCGGGACGCGGGTCACGGCGATCACGGTCGTCAGCTTCCTCAGCCAGCGCCAGACCCACCTGGGGGTGATCCGGCTGAGCATCACGCCGAACTTCAGTGGCCGGGTTGCGCTCGATTTTCCGCTCACCCTCTGGCCACCGCATTCGCCGCGCTTCGCGCTCGGGCGTCTGACCGGACCGCAGGTCAACCAGACGCTGGCCGCCCACGGATTGACGTTGACACCGCGTGCGCCGGCCACGCCTGACCGTGCCGCGCTCTGGTATCCGGGCACGGTATCCGTGCGCCGCACCGGTCTCTCGGTTGCTGCTCACACCCTGTGGCTCGCGGGCCGCGCCGCCAACAGCCTGCCGATTGCGATGGCCGCAGCGGTCGCGCTGCCGCGCCACGCGCTGCTGCGTTCGGTCACCGGACGGCGCGGCTCCGGCCGCCTCGCATTGCGGGTGACCCTGTATGTCCGGCGGGGGCACACGTACACATTCACCAAGTTTGCGAGCCTGTCGCGCGCCGGGTGGGGTGGTGGCGGCGCAGCCGATCTGGCACGGGTCCGAGCGGCGCGCGCGCGCGGCTTTGCGGCGCTGCTGAAGCAGCAGCGCGCCGCGTGGCGTACCTTGTGGCGGGCCGACATCCGCATCGAGGGGGACCGCAAGGCGCAGCAGGTGGCGCACTCGGCGCTGTACTACCTGCTCGCGAACACCAGTCCGGACACCGGCTGGGCGGTCGGTCCCTGCGGTCTGACGCTCTGCTATGCCGGACATGTGTTCTGGGACAGCGACACCTGGGTGTATCCGGCGCTGCTGCTGCTGCACCCGCGGCGGGCCCGTTCGCTGTTGACGTTCCGCGAGCGCACCCTGCAGGCCGCGCGTGTGCGTGCCCGGGCGCTCGGCTACGTCGGGGCGATGTACCCCTGGGAGTCCGATCCGTACAACGGCAGCGACCAGACACCGGCCTCCGCCCGGGCACTCTCGCTGAGCGAAATCCACGTCAACGCCGAGATCGCCATTGCGCAGTGGCAGTACTACCTGACGACCCTCGATCGACACTGGCTGCGCACGCACGGCTGGCCGGTGATCCGTGCGGTGGCGCGATTCTTTGCCAGCCGTGCGGTATACGACGCAAACACCGGCCGGTACGATATTTTGCACGTGACCTCGGTGTCCGAGTCGCACGGGGACATCCCCAACGACACCTACACCAACCTGGTCGCGGTGCGCGCCCTGCGCATCGCCGTTGCGGCCGCCCGCGCCCTCGGGTTGCCGCCAGGTCCGCACTGGCAGCGCATGGCGGCGCGGATGGACATTCCGCTCGCGCCGGGCGGCGGGCACCACCTGCCTTACCAGGAGTCGCTCGCCGCCGCCGCCGGTCCGGCGTTCGGGGGCGGCCCGTTGCCGCTGTTGTTCCTGCCGGCGCTCGATCTGCGCCTGCCGCCCGCCCTGTGGCGGGGTGATTACGCCGCCGCGGTGCGGCCCGTGCCGCTGGCGCATTTCGCCAACGTCAGCATGGGGATCCTGCCGTGCGTGGCCGCCGCGGACATGGTGGGCCGGGCCGTCGCGGCGGGACGTTGTCTCGATCTGTATCTGACCGGCGGCACGCTCAAGCCGCCGTTCAACGTGCGTACCGAGACGGCGAGCAACAATGTCGGGCCGTTCCTCACCGGTTCAGGTGCCTACCTGCAGAGTCTGATCTTCGCATTGACGGGTCTGCGGATCCGCCACAGCGGCCTCGTGGACGCGTACACTCCGGTTTTGCCGCGCGGCTGGCGCTCGCTGACGCTGCGCGGGGTGCAGTTTCGGGGCCAGCGCCTCGAGATCACGGTCGTGCGTGGCGCGCACGGCCGCGTGCAGCTGAAACGGAGAGTGTTATGAGCGCACCGGCGCAACGATCGACTGGGGATGTTCTGCGGCGCGGCGGCGCCGGGGTCGCAGTGCTCGCGACGCTGCTGCTGGCGGCGTGTTCACGCGGTCCGGTCCAGCACGGATCAGTGGTGCTCGCCGGTAAGGCGCGCTTCGAATTCCTCACCCCCACGCTGGTGCGGATGGAGTATGCGCCGCACGGGCACTTCGTCAACGCGCCCTCGGTCGTGGTGCAGAAGCGCAACTGGTCCGCCGTCTCCGTGACCGTCGAGCAGAGCGGCGGCTGGATGATTGCCTCCACGGGCCCGCTCAGTGTGCGCTATCGGATGCACTCCGGGCCGTTCACGCCGAAGAATCTCCAGGTATCCTGGAAGAGCGCTGGTGCCTCGGTGCACCGCTGGGTCCCGGGGCAGCACGATCCGCTGAATCTCGGCGGGCTCACCTACTCGCTCGACAATGTCAGTCGCCAGAACCTGCCGCCCGGGAAGGAGGATCGGGGGAGCCCGGTCAACGACATCATCCCGGGCATCGATGTGCGGCTGGCGCGCGCCCA
>JAKADE010000411.1 GCA_021820785.1 Pseudomonadota bacterium | reverse complement strand
CCGCTACGGTGAGCTTCACCGGCAGAAGCTGAGTTTCATCCGGCATGCGCGCGAGCTGGGATTCCCCTTGCCGGCGATCCGGGAATTGCTCGCGCTGGCCGATGAACGCGATTCGGAGTGCAGCCGGGCGGACCGTATCGCCCGCCGGCAGCTCGAGGCGGTGCGCCGGCGCATTGCCATGCTGGAGAGCCTGCGCGTGGAACTCGAGCGGATGCTAGAGCACGGTCACGGTCGCCAGGTACGCAACTGCCGAGTCATCGCAACGCTCGCCGACCATGGCTTGTGCGCCGAGGCCCACCACGAGACCGACGCCGAGGATTGAGGCGTCCGCAGATCGGCGCTCCCCCGAGGCGACCGGCGCGCCGCGTCTGCGCGCCCCGTACGGGAGTCCGCCCGCACGGAGTGATCGTGGGGCGGCAGCCGGCCGGCGGGCGGGGTTCTGATACGATACCCCCCTACAGTATCGGCCTATTGCCATGACGCATACGACACGCAAAAAAGCGAAGCTCCTGGTTCGGGTCCGGCGCATCCGCGGGCAGGTCGATGCGCTCGAGCGGGCACTGGAATCCGAGCAGGGCTGTACGGCCGTCCTGCAACAGATTGCCGCCGTGCGCGGCGCCATCAATGGCCTGATGGCAGAAGTCCTGGAAGATCACATCCAGACTCATCTGGCAGGCGACTCCGCGCAATCATCGGACGAGCAGCGTCAGGCGGCCGAGGAACTCATCGATGTCGTCCGGACCTATTTCAAGTAGGAGCCGTGGAGTGAACCCGATGTCGCAAGAATCGACACCCGTCATGGCAGACGACGGCGCCTGTGCCGCCGCGCAGGTTCCGCTGCACCACGATCATGAGCACGATCATGAGCACGATCATGGTTTCTCCTGGGTCGAGGCCGTGCGGATCGCCATCGTTGCGCTCGCCGCGGTCGCCGTGTGGTTTCGCATCTGGGAGCCGTTGCCCTCGATCAGCCTGCTCGGCGCTGCGGGTCTGCTGATCGGCGGCTGGCCGATTTATCGCGAGGCGTTCGAGAATCTGCTGGCGAAACGCATGACGATGGAATTGTCGATGTCCATCGCCATCCTCGCCGCTGCGGCAATCGCACAATTTTTCACCGCTCTCGTCATTACGCTGTTTGTCCTGATCGCCGAGGTCCTCGAGGGTCTGACCGTCACGCGCGGCCGCCGCGCGATCCACGATCTGCTCGAGTTCCTGCCGACGGCGGTCGCGGTACGTCGTGCCGGCGGCGTCGCCGAGGTCGATGCCGATACGGTGCAGCCCGGTGAGTCAGTCCTGGTCAATCCGGGCGGGCGAATTCCGGTCGATGGCACCGTCATCGCGGGCCACTCGTTCATCGATGAGTCGCGCATCACCGGGGAATCGCTGCCGGTGGAGAAGCTGGCCGGTGCGGCCGTGTTCGCCGGTTCGATCAACCAATCCGGCGCGCTCGAGATCCGCGCCGAACGGATCGGTCGCGATACGAGCTACGGCAAGATCATCGAGGCGGTGGAGCAGGCCGAGCGTTCGCGTGCCCCGGTGCAGCGCCTGGCGGACCGACTTGCCGGCTATCTGGTCTATTTCGCACTGGCCGCCGCGGCACTCACCTACGTGCTGACGCGCGATCTGCGCTCGACCATCTCGGTGATCATCGTTGCCGGGGCCTGCGGCATCGCGGCCGGTACGCCGCTCGCGATCCTTGGTGCCATCGGCCGTGCGGCCCGCGGGGGCGCGATCATCAAGGGCGGTCTTTATCTCGAGCAGCTCGGCCGCGTCGACACTGTGGTGCTCGACAAGACCGGCACGCTCACCTTCGGTCAGCCGCAGGTGCAGGCCCTGTATCCGGTCGAGGGCATCGATGCGGATGCGCTGATCGATGCGGCTGCCGCAGCCGAGCTGCGCTCCGAGCACCCGCTGGGCAAAACCCTCGTGGCGTACGCCCGGGCGCTCGGCCGAACGATCGCCGAACCCGAGCGCTTCGGTTACCAGCCCGGGCGCGGGATCGACGCCACCGTCGGCAGCGCACACCTCCTGGTCGGAAACCTCGCGTTGCTCGGCGCACAGGGCATTTCGGTCCCGCAGCAGGCCGTGGCGCGCGCGCAGCGCGGTGTCTCGCAGGTCTACGTCGCCCGCAGCGGGCAGTTTCTCGGCTCGATCGAGATCGCCGACCGGATTCGGCCGGAAGCCCGTCGGGCCGTTGATCAGATCCGCGCCCTCGGCGCGCGCACCGTGCTGTTGACCGGAGATGCCCGTGCCGTGGCCGATGCGGTTGCCGAGCAGCTGGGCATCCGCGAAGTGGCCTCTGAACTGATGCCCGAGGACAAACGTCAGTACGTGCAGGGGTTGACGCGCGAGGGACGCATCGTTGCGATGATCGGTGATGGCGTGAATGACGCCCCGGCGCTCGTCGCCGCCCAGGTCGGCGTTGCGATGGGATCGGGCACCGATGTGGCGCGCGAAAGTGCGGACGTCGTGCTCCTGGGCAATGATCTGGTGAAGTTTGCCGAGACCCTGGCGCTCGCGCGGCGCACGCGGCGGATCATCTGGGCGAACTTCATCGGCACCCTCGGCGTCGACACCGTCGGTATCGTGCTCGCGGGCCTCGGCCTGTTGAACCCGCTGCTCGCGGCCTTCATCCACGTGGCCTCCGAACTGGCCTTCATCGGCAACTCCGCGCGGCTGGTGCCGGCCCGCCGGTCTGCCGCGGGGCCGGTCCCCGGTACCGCCGGGTCCACGAGCTGAGTTCAGGGGGCGCCCATGCCCGCCCTATGCGCCGCCGCACCGCCGATCGGGTGGATCGATTAGGATGAGCGCTCTGGCCGCCGGGCGCGATCGGCCACCGCGCGGTGAACCCACAGCAAGGGGATCGAGTTATGGGATCGGTTCAGGTCGCATCGCCTCTGGATGTCGAATTCGCGAGGACACAGTTTCCGGCGTTCCGTGAGCCCACGCTGCGCGGCCAGGCTTTCTTTGAAAACGCCGGCGGCTCCTACGCCTGCGGCGCGGTGATCGAGCGGCTGCACGAATATTACCGGCGCCTGAAGGTCCAGCCGTATTATCCCTTTGCCGCCTCGGCGGAAGCCGGAGAGTGGATGGACCTCGCGCGCGAACGCCTCGCGGAATACCTCGGGGTCAGCGCCGCAGAGGTTCATTTCGGGCCCTCGACGTCGCAGAACACCTATGTTCTGGCGCAGGCGTTTCGCACCGTGCTGCGATCCGGCGATGACATCATCGTCACCAATCAGGATCACGAGGCCAACAGCGGCGTGTGGCGGCGGCTCTCCGAGCGTGGCGTGCAGGTGCGCGAATGGGCAGTGGATCCAGAGAGCGGATGTCTCGAACTCGGCCGTCTGGAGGCATTGCTCTCGAAGCGCACGCGGCTCGTCGTCTTTCCGCACGCCTCCAACATCGTCGGTGACATCAATCCGGTCGCTGACATCGTCGCACTGGCCCATCGCGCCGGCGCGTATGCGGTCGTCGACGGGGTGTCCTGGGCGCCCCACGGCCTGCCTGACGTGCGCGCGCTGGGCGCGGACATCTACCTGTTCTCGCTGTACAAGACATATGGTCCGCATCAGGGCGTGATGGTGGTCCGCCCGGAGCTGCTCGAACAGCTCGCCAACGAAGGGCACTCGTTCAACGCCGGGTATCCTCTGAAGCGTCTGGTGCCGGCCGGTCCTGACCATGCGCAGGTGGCCGCCGCGCGCGGCATCGCCGAATACTTCGATGCGCTCGATGCGCACCAGCATCCCGGCGCGCCGCGCGCGCAGCGGCCGCAGCGTGTTCGCGAGGCGCTGCGCGCCGTCGAACTGCCGCTGCTCCAGAGGCTCCTCGACTATTTGC
>JAKADE010000410.1 GCA_021820785.1 Pseudomonadota bacterium | reverse complement strand
TGCGCTCCATCGCCTGCTCGAGCGCCTCGAGATCTCCCCGGCCGCGCACTTCCACGGGCCGGGCGTAATCGCCCTGGGCGATCCGCTGCGCGCTGCGCGTGAGCGCTTCGGCCGCCTGGTCTGCGGCGCGGGCGGAGCGCCAGGCGCGCGCGGCCGCGAGCAAGCTGCCGGCGAGCGCCACCGCACCGGCCACCGTGACGGCCGTGGTGCCGGGCCAGCGGCCCCACAGCGCGGCCGCCCCGCTCGCGAGCGCGACCAGCAGCGTCAGGCCGAACGCCCACAGCACGGAACCCAGGTGTTTCAAAGCGCGGCTCACCGCAAATCACTCGCTCGGCAGAGGTTGGTCCGGATCATCGCCCGTTGCGTATGCAGTCGCGGGAGCGCCGCTGTGCAGAGACGGCCTCGTAGGCATGCGGCCCGGTCCTCTGCGTTCGGCCGGCGGTGCGTGCCCCGGTGGGCGGGGGTCAGCTGTACCAGGCGGCTCGAGCCGCTCTCCATGCCCAGGCACCCAGGCATAGGTGGTCATGCGACGAGAATAGAGTCCACCCGGGCGGGCGTCAACGCTTTACGTCAGGCGGGCGCCGGCCAGAGCGGTGCGGTGCGCTAGCCGCGCGCGTTCGACCAGACGCGCTTGAGGTAGCTCACCATGAGGCCGCGCATCGTCCCCATCGGATCGGCGGTGGCCGCGAAGATCGGCGGGCGGCGGCGCAGCAGCCGCCAGTTCTCGCTGCGCAGCACCCGGCGCAGGAACTGCAGGTTCCGCTCGATCGACTCCATGTACGGGTTGCGGCCGCCGTAGAGCACTTCGAGGTAGCGGTACGCGCCGGCGAACTCGCCGTCGAGCCGCTTGGTGCGCACGTCCTCGATGAACTGCGGGGTCTGGCGCAGCAGATCCAGACCCGAGGCGTAGCGGACTTCGGTCTGGCCATCCGCGGAGGTCGGCACCGCCACCCCGCCGAGCACGAACTCCAGGTACAGCCGGTCGCGGCATTTCTCGAGATAACAGCGGTCGGCCATCTGCGCGATCATGTCGGCAGTGCCGAGCAGGTGGCCGGCGAGCACGTCGCGCCGGTCGCGCAGGCGCGTCTCGATCTCGGCCGGGGAGCGCTCGTAGCCGGTGAAATGGATGATCTCGCACGCCACCGGCACCCAGGCCTGAAGCCCGATCCGCGGCAGGTAGTCCTCCAGAAAGCGTGCGCCGCGTGAGACGTGTACGCGGGTGAACTCCGCGCCGTTGCGCGATTCGGACTCCTCGGTGCGTCGCAGATAGCCGACGTCGTGGAACAGCCCGGTAATCAGTGTCACCACCGCCCGATCGCCGCCGAGGCGGGCCGCTGGGACGGCCTGGCGTTCGAATCCGACCAGCAGACGGGCGAGCGCGAGGGTGATGTCGAGCGTGTGCTGGCGGTCGTGATAGACCGTATCGACCCCGTGAAAGCCGGGCACTTCCCCGGCGAACAGGCGCTCGAAGTGCTCGAACGCGCGCCGCAGCGGCTCGAGCGCCGTGCTCGGCCAGGTCGGCGCAAACAGCGCCTCCGCCGCGGCGAGCACGGCGGCCGGCGAGCTGACCTGTACGGTATCGGTGACGTCGAAGTCGCTGCGCCGCTCGCTGATCATTCTGCTGCTGAGGGGGCCGGCGCGGTGGGCCGACGGCCTGCGTGGTGTTGGCGCGACTGTGGGCCAAACCCCGGCCGCATACCGAGAGCCACTGCTCAGAATCACCGGGGGCATCCGCCGAAGCGCGACCGGGGTCACGTTAGCGGCGCAGGTGCGGAAATACCGTGTTGCTTCAGCAGCGCCTGGACCTGCGGCGGGCGGCCGCGAAAGGCGATGAAGGCCTCGAGCGCATCGCGGCTGCCGCCCTGGGAGAGGATGCTGTCCAGGTAGCGCTGCGCCGTGGCCCGGTCGAACGTGCCGTGCTCCTCGAACGCGGAGAACACGTCCGCCGCCAGCACCTCGGCCCACTTGTAGCTGTAATAGCCGGCCGCGTACCCGCCGGCGAAGATGTGCCCGAAACTCATCGGGAAGCGATTCCACTCGGGCACCGGGATCACCCCCACCTGCGCGCGAACCTCGCGCAGCTGCTCGAGCAGTCGGGCGCCGCGGGCCGGGTCGTACTCGGCGTGCAGGCGGAAATCGAACAGCGCGAATTCCAGCTGCCGCACCATCTGCAGTCCGGCGTGGAAGCTGCGCGTGGCGCACAGGCGCTGCTTGAGCGCCTCGGGCAGCGGCGCGCCGCTCTGGAAGTGGCCGGAGATCCGCCCCAGCACCTGCCGGTCCCAGGCGTAGTTCTCCATGAACTGGCTCGGCAGTTCGACCGCATCCCAGGCCACGCCGTTGATACCGGCCAAGCTCGGGAAGTCCACGCGGGTGAGCAGGTGATGCAGCCCGTGGCCGAACTCGTGGAACAGCGTCAGCACGTCGTCGTGCGTCAGCAGCGCCGGGCGGTCCTGGCCGGGCGGCAGCACGTTCAGCACCAGGTAGGCGACCGGCAGTGCATCGCCGCTCGCGAGGTGCTTGCGGCCGACGCACTCGTCCATCCAGGCGCCGCTGCGTTTGTGGGGTCGTGCGTAGGCGTCGAGATAGAAGCTGCCGATCGGGCGGCCGCTGTGCTCGATGTCGAAGAACCGCACGTCCGGATGCCACACCGCCACCCCGGTGCGCTCGCGGATGCGCACGCCGAAGAGCCGTTCGGCGACTTCAAAGAGTCCGTCGAGCACGCGCGGCAACGGGAAGTAGGGTCGCAGTTCCTCCTGGGACACCGAGTGGCGCTGCTGCTGGAGCCGCTCGGAGTAGTAGGCAACGTCCCAGGCCTGCAGCGGCCGCCCGGCGAATGCTTCGAGCTCGGCGAATTCCCGCTCGGCCGCGGGGCGGGCCGCGCGCGCGAGCTCCTCGAGGAATCCCAGGACCTCCCCGCGGCTGCGCGCCATGCGCTTGGCGAGCGCGTAATCGGCGAAACTCTCAAAGCCGAGCACCTGGGCTGCTTCATGCCGTTTGGCGAGAATCTGCTCGATGACCGGCGCGTTGTCCCAGCGGCCGGCGAGCGGTCCCTGGTCCGAGGCGCGCGTGGCCCAGGCGGTGTAGAACGCGCGGCGCAGCTCCGGGGACTCCGCGTCGGTCACCACCGCAACGTAGGTCGGCTGATCGAGCGTGAGCAGCCAGCCCTCGCGCTGCTTCTCCTGTGCCCGGCGGCGACTCTGCTCGAGGACCGTCTCGTTCAGTCCGCGCAGGTGCGCCGGGTCGGTGACGTGGTGACTCCACGCGTTGGTCGCATCGAGCACGTTCTCTTCGAACTTCGCTTGCAGCTGCGTCAGCTCGAGCATCACCTGCTTGTAATGCGCCTTGGCCGCTTGCGGCAGGCCGACACCGGCCAGGGTGAAGTCCTGCAGCGTGTGCTCGATGAGACGGCGGCGGACCGGATCGAGCGCCGCGCCCTCGCGAGCCTCGATGCTGCGGTACGCCCGATACAGCCTCTCGTTCTGCGCCAGATCGGTCTGGTAGGCCGACAGCAGTCCCAGGCAGGCGTTGTAGGCGGCGCGCAGCGGCTCGGAGTTCAGCACGGCGTTGAGGTGGCTGACCGGCGACCAGGCGCGCGCAACACGGTGGTGCAGCTCCTCGAGCGGTTCGACCACGGTGGCGAAGGTCGGCGGCTCGCGCGCGGCAATCGCTTCGATTTCGGTCCGCGCCTCGCCGAGCAGCGCGCCGATGCCGGGCTCGACGTCAGCGGCGCTGATGCGCCCGAACGGCGGCAGCGGGTCTTGGTTGAGCAGCGGATTATCCATGTCCGCATTCTGCCCGAGCGGTGCCGGAGCGCAACTGGCGCGCCGCGCCGCTCACCGC
>JAKADE010000409.1 GCA_021820785.1 Pseudomonadota bacterium | reverse complement strand
GAGCGAGCTGCTGGTGACTCTGAACAACTTCCTCATCGAGCAGTACGCCGCCGGCCGGCGCGTGTTGCTGATCGTCGATGAGGCGCAGAACCTCTCCCAGCGCGTGCTCGAGGAGATCCGCCTGCTCTCGGGGGTCGAGACCACCAAGGAGAAGGTGCTGCGCATCATTCTGGCCGGCCAGCCGGAGCTCAACGCCAAGCTCGACGCCCCGGAGCTGGTGCAGCTGAACCAGCGCGTGCGGCTGCGCCTGCACCTCTCGGCGCTCTCCGCCGAGGAGACCACCGAGTACATCCGCCACCGCCTCGCCGTCGCCGGCGGCGCAGAGCGCGAAATCTTCGCCCCCGACACGTTCGCCGAGATTCACCGCTACAGCGGCGGGGTCCCCCGCCTGATCAACACGCTGTGCGATACGGCCATGATGGCCGCGTACAGCGACGATCGTGATCAAGTCACCGCCGCAGACATCGCCAGCGCCGTGAGCGAGCTGCAGTGGGTGGAGTTCGCCGCGCGCCCCGAGGGCATGGCGACCACCACCTCGGTACGCCAACGACCGCGGCGCGAAGCGGCGATGCCGCCGCTCGCGCGCCTGCAGGTACTCGACGGCAGCCGCACGCAGCAGGAGATCCCGCTGCAGCCCGGGCGCATCATCATCGGTCGCACCCCGGACAACGACGTGCAGATCGACAGCCGCTTCATCAGCCGCCATCACTGCCAGATCACCACGACCACTCAGGCGTGCATCATCGAGGATCTGAACAGCACCAACGGACTGTACGTGCGATCGCTGCGCGTGCACCGGCACTACCTGCGCGACGGGGACGTGGTGCTGATCGGCAAGCACGAGCTGGTCTACCTCGATGAGCGCATGCCACACGCGCGCGCCAATCCGAACGACACCCTGCCGGGCATTCCCTCGCTCGGCCACGACGACGACACGCTCGCCGGGGAAGAACTGCCGCTGGAGATCCCGACCGTCTCACCGCGCACGCAGTAAGCGCAGCGGCGCCTCAGGCGTGCGTCACCTGCAGGATGCTGTGGCGGATCTGCTCACTCAGCACGAACTGCGCATCGGCGGCGACGCGCATCAGCACGTCGTCGAACTCCAGCAATCCGGCACGGTTGACGCGCACCACGGCGCGCTGGCGCAGCAGGTCGATGAAGTTCGCGAACAGCGCCCGATCGAAGAACTCCGGGGAGTTCAGCCCGTAGAGCAGCGCGATGCGCTGCGCCGCGAGCTGACAGCGCTCCTCGAGCGTCGCCTGGCTGATCGTCCCGGAGCCGGCCTCGACCAGCAGCGCGATCGCGAGGTAGTAGCGCTCGATGGTCTGCAGCGTCGCCTGAGCCAGGATCGACAGCTGCATCGCCTGGGCGCTCGAGGGCGGCGGTCGGCGCCACAGCGCCCCGTGCGGGTCGCGCTCGATCAGCCCGTGCTGCGCTAACGCCCCGAGCACGGACTCGACCACGACCGGCAGCTCCTCCTCGCTCCAGCGCAGGAACAGTTCCGCGGCGATGTACGGATAGATGCGCCCGGCGAGGCGCAGGATATCCTCGTGCGGCACTGCGGCGTTGCTGAGGAATACGCACGCGATCAGCGACGGCAGCGCGAACAGGTGCAGGACGTTGTTGCGGAAGTACGCGGCGAGAACCGCGCTCTCGTCGCTCATGCGCAGCACGTCACCGGACGGATAGGCGAGGCGCTCGAGCATCTTCAGCGACTCCCCGTAGGCGATGGTCTGCGTCCCGGTGAGATCGCTCACCGTGACCCGCTCGCTGTACGGGCAGCCGGCGAGCAGTGCACGGTACAGATCGATCTGCCGCGTCAGGTCGTCCTCCGGCAGCGCCTGACGCGGCATGGCGAGCAGCACCATCGCGAGCAGGTTCACCGGCGTGACCGCCGCGGCCGCGTTGATGTTGCACATGATGCGCCCGGCGAGCTCATCGACCGCCGCGCTCACCCAGGCGGCACGCGTCGCCTCATCGAAGGACTGCTCGCGCCAGGGCCCGTGCCGGTCCAGGATGGTCTCGAGGGCGATCGGTTCGCCGAGGTTCACGTGCACCCGGCCGAAGCGCTCGCGCAGCCGGCCGAGGGAGCGCACCAGCCCGAGGACGCTCTCCTTCTCCTTCGGTTTGCCGGAGAGCTCCCCGATGTAGGTCGCACCTTCGATGATGCGCTCGTAGCCGAAGTACACCGGCACGAACACCACCGGGCGGAGCGGATCGCGCAGGAAGCTGCGCACGGTCATCGAGAGCATCCCGGTTTTCGGCTGCAGCAGCCGCCCGGTGCGGCTGCGCCCGCCCTCGATGAAGTATTCGATGGAGTGCCCTCGGGCCATGATGGCGGCGAGGTACTTCATGAACACCACGGTGTAGAGCGCGTTGCCCCCGAAGCGGCGGCGGATGAAGAACGCCCCACCCATGCGCAGAAACCGGCCGACGATCGGCAGATTGAGGTTGATGCCCGCGGCGATGTGCGGTGGCGCATAGCCGTTGACGTAGATTACGTACGACAACAGCATGTAGTCCATGTGACTGCGATGGCAGGGCACATAGACGATTTCATTGCCCTGCGCGGCCCGTTCGAGCGTCTCGAGATGGCCGACGGATACCCCGTCGTACAGCCTGTTCCACAACCAGGTCAGCACCCGCTCGAGGAAGCGCACGAAGGCATGGGAGTAATTGGCCGCGATCTCGTTGGCGTAACCGGCCGCCTCACGCAGCGCCGCGCGGCGCGTGAGCTTCTTCTCGCGCATCAGCTGCGCCGCGGCGCTGCGCACCGCGCTGGTGCGCAGTACCCGCGTGACCACCACGCGCCGGTGCGACAGATCCGGTCCGATGCGTGCGGCCCGCCGCTGTACGTACAGCGCTCGCAGCGAGCGGGTCACGCGCCGCCCGCGCAGCGCCAGCCCGCGCTCCTCGCCCACCAGACTGCGCAGCGAGATCGGCTCCTCGAACTCCAGCAGCGCATTGCGGCCGTTGAACAGCACCTGCAGGAACTTGCGCACCCGGCTGGTGAGCGCCCAGTTTTCCACCAGCAGCAGCCGGAACCACGACTGCTCGCGCTGCGGCGCGCGCCCCCAGTAGACGGCCACCGGCACCAGCTCGACGTCGGCCTCGGGATCGGCATCGAGCGCCCGCAGCAGCTGCTCGATCTGCGGCGGCGGACGGCGGTCGAGCCGCTCGTTCCAGACCCCGCGCAGGCGCGTCAGATAGAAGAACGAGCGCGACTCCCCGCGCCGGTGCAGCAGGCGCTTGCGCGGGCGCGGCAGGTGCATCCGCTCGCACACGCTCTGCAGCACGGCCAGATCGATGCCGCTGTGCCGCTCGAGCACGTAGCAGACCGGTTTGTGGCGCTCACGCAGGCGCGCTGCGGCGTCCTCCGGCAGGATCCGGCAGCGCACCCACAGCGACGCCACTCGTTGCAAGAACCAGTTCATGCCCTCGTCCCGCCCGCTGCCCGCCGCGGCGAATCCCCCCGCCCGCTCACGCCGCCGGACTCAGTCGCAGGAGAGCGTGGGCAGATCGAGCGCTATGAGAAAGTACTCGAACAGATTCTGGATCACGCGAATCTGGTTGTGCAGGTTGTGGTCGCTGTCGAGCAGATGCAGCGCCGCGCGGCAGCTCTGCGCGAAGCGCACGCTGTGCTCGTAGGGCACGACCTCGTCGCGCCACCCGTGCACCACGGCGGCCGGGCAATCGACGATGCCCGGGCGCAGCGGCGCCAGCTCGGCAAAATACAGCGCCGGGGCCATCAGAAAGATCCCCCGCGCGTGCAGCACCGAGGCGCTGGCGACGGTGACGTAACCGCCGAGGCTCGAGCCGACGAGCACCAGGTCCCCGCTCAAC